>NZ_JBTMXB010000029.1:0-56279 GCF_054489405.1 Mesorhizobium sp. A623 | reverse complement strand
ATGAAGATGACGAACCGGCTATTTCAGTCGCCGCTCGACTACGCCATCGCCAATAAATGATCCGTGCACCAAAGCTTGGAATCAAAACACCTCTATGCGATGACCAATTCTGCTGCCGGATGAAGCTTCTTCAGGTTGGGGAGTGACTTCGACTGCCAGGGTATTCGAGTCGAGCCTTTTACCGTCAGACCCACTTCCGGTTGCTTGCGCACTTCGATGGTGAATTTGGCGAGCAGGTTGATGCCGGAACTGTTGAGGAACTCGAGTTCTGTCAGGTCGAGTATGATGGTCTTGGGCTTTGACGCCAGAATACTGGCCATCAATTCGAGAATCGGCACATAGGCTTCGGTTCCCGAGAGACGCATCGTTCCTTCATAATGGATCGTAGACCCCTCGCTCCACACTCGATATTCATTCGCCTTAATTTCCATGACCTGCAATCTGCTCCTAAAAGAATTCGGGTTAAGCGATATCCAAGGCTGCAAAGGTTTCGAGCTGGATAGGCTCGTTTTCTCCGACGTCGTGGAATTCCCACCCCAAACGCGCGCCATAATCGTTCATCAGGGTCAGAAGACCAAGCCCTGACCCGCTCGATGATGAATCCGAAGCGTTTGCCTCGATTCGCTCTATCAGAAGATCACCCGGATCGCGCGACGTTACGTCCATCAGCATGAGTTGGAACTTCGCCGCAGTCCGGGCGTCGATCAGGTTACTGACTTTCAGTTCGAATCTGCCAGCATCGAGCGAGCTTTGAATGACGATATCACCCGGGTGTCTAAACTTCACCGCGTTTTCGAGAAGCTCGTTGACCAGATAGCCAATGCTGTGCCGGACCTCGTTGTAAGCTTGCTCCGATTTGGCGCATCCAAGTGCGAAGAATTCTCCCAGGAATTCCGCAGTCACGCCACAATGGTTCCAGTTCAGATCGATAGGGCCATCGCAGATGTAGATGGTGTTGGCCATTGCGCTTGATAAATTCTGGAAATGAGTATTACCGAAACTCACCCGCATATCCTTACCTGTGCCTCATGACGACGAGCGTGATATCATCGTGGATCTTCTGCGTACCGATATGAGCCATCAGATCGGAGATGATGCCGTCCTTGATGTCGTCCGCACTACCGTTACGATGACGCAGTGCGCTGTCGCACAGCCGGTCGAAGCCGAACAACTCGCCGTCCGGCGCCTCGGCCTCCGTAACACCGTCCGTATGGAGCACGATGATATCGCCAGTATCGAAGCTGAAGTCGTACGTATCGATGAACGGCCCGATGTCTCGTTCGAGACCGATCGGGAAGCCCAGGTCGATCGTGTCGATACGCTCGACTTCCTCTCCACGCACCACGATCACCTCCTCGTGCTGGCCGGACAGGCAGACGCGCCTGTCTTTGTAATCGAGAAAAGCGAGCGACAGGTGCTTGTCGGTCTTGGTGCGCTCGATGTTCTTGTAGATGGCGCGGTTGAGTACTTCGAGAAATTCCTTCGGATCGTCGTTTCCCTGCTCCTGCAAAGCGCGCGCGACCGACTGCACCATAAGCATCAGCACGCCGCTCTCAAGCCCGTGCCCGGTTACGTCACCTATGCCGATCTTGACGCGGTTGCCGCTCTGCAGCACATCGTAGTAGTCGCCGCCGACTTCGTCGGCCGGCTCCATATATCCGGCAATTTCGATCCGTGGAATGCCCGCAAGTTCGGCGATCTTCGGCAGCACCATCATCTGAATCTGCCGGGCCACATCCAGTTCCGCGCCGAGCCGCAAATTCTCTCTCTTCAGCTTGGCATTGAGCCCGTTGATTTCCTCGTTCGCCTTGCCAAGTTCCCGCGTTCTGTCGTCAACAAGCCTTTCTAGGTTTTCGGTGTGGTAGCTTACCTCTTCCGCCATGCGATTGAAGGCGTGGCCGACCGCCGCGACTTCGTCACCAGTCGGAATTTTGACGCGGACCGAATAGTCCTTGTTTTCCAAGCGTCTTGCGGCGTCAGCCAGCGCGCTCAACCCTGCGGTAATGCGGCCTGAAATGGTAAAAACCGCGAAGAAGACGACGATCAGGCTGATGAGGAACGTCAGCAACTGGTAGTCGATGATACGCGAGGTGGCTTCGGAGATATTTTCCTGCGCGGCAATCAGGGATTGGTATATTTCGCGCTCGGAGACCACGAAGCCGAGCGACATGGTTTCTTTGACGATCCCGGCGCCAGCCCACAAATTGGTGGGGTTGAGCTGCTTGAGCACAACCAGGTAGGGAACGTCTTCGCCATCTTTCTTGAGAAAAATATGCTTGATGACAATCTTGCCATCGGAGGGTAGCGCAAGCGTCTTGATCGCCTGTTGGCTGCTGTCTTTCAGCGAGCGGATGACGCCGGTGACACCCTTGCCGCTGACGTCGTTCGAGACCAGGCCAAGCGTCTTCTCGCCCGTGTCGTTGGTGGCGATAACGTTGCCGTTTTCCATCGCGAGGAAGCCAAAACCGGTCTTTGCTATGCTGACGCTTTCAACCAGATTGGCCAACTGGTCGAGCGTGATGTCGACTGCAGCCATGCCCGCGACGTCGGATCGGTTCTTAGTCCAGAGCGGATGGAAAAAGCTGACGACCAGCTTGCCGGTAATGGCGTCGACATAAGGGGCCGTCGTCACGATATCGGAATCGACCAGCCTCGAAGACGGATTTTTGATCCAGCCCTGCCAGCCTTCGTAGACACCGGGGAAGAAGAAGTCCCAGAAGCTTGGGCCCTTGTTGTGGCCGGGATAGAACTGATCGAGCGTGCGCGCCTGGTCCGAATAGGGCGTCGAACGGGTAATGGAGGCGTTCTTCGGCCCGACATAGTACATCTGCAACTTCGGCGCGCCGGTCGCCATCAGCGCCGGGCCGATAAGGCTCAGGATTTGGCTGTTGAGCACTTCCTTGGCGGCTCTGGGTACGGGGTTGTGGTTCGAGTCGAGCAGATAGCCCCAGACATTGACTGCCGAAGGCACTCCCGGCGCATTCTGCGACCAACCGCCCTTTTGGTCGTAGATCAGATCGCTCGACAAGGCCGGGCTCTTTTCCAGCGCTTGTCCGATGGAATTTTGAACGTCTGGATGGTCGATAAGGGTCTGCATGGAATTGGCCAGCGTGTTCAATTCCGAATGCACGCGCTCCAGCAGAAGATCCGCCCGCAAGGCGGTCGTGTCGATATAGGTCTGGAGGAATTCTTCGTTGGCTTGGGTCAGGCCGTCACCGACTTGCTGTGCGGCATCGTGCGACAGCCGCTGCACGTTCCAGATCGCGATGCCGCCGCCGAGCAGCATATCGAACAGCACAGCCGCACCGACGACGAGAATGAACTTGGCGCGAAAGCTGCGGCGAGAGAGCAGCCCAGCGGGGCGCAACTTGTCTTGGGAACCATCGGCAGCCGTTGTCATAACGGCTTCCGAGCCGATGCGACCCAGATCGGCCACCCCGCATAACCTCTCGGGTGCAACGCTGCGAAGATGTGGTCATCAAAGCCCCGACGGAATCGCTCGACGAATTCGGGATCGTCTTTGCGCAACGCCGTCATGTTTCCGACGAACAGGTTCTTCCACGACTCGATGATGTCAGCGAAATCCTGCGGGTCGCCGTCGAGGTTGGTGACCATGAACGATTCCATACGCACCTCGTCAAAGCCGGCGTCGAGAAGCAGCCGCCGGCTCTTTGGGCCGATCTCTATGTCCTGGTTGAAATGCGCCAGGATCTTCGCCACCTCGTTATAGGTCCACTGAATGGACTCGCCGCGGGGTTCGCCCAGGCAATGCGAGTTCTTTTCGTTGGTGACATAGACGCGGCCGCCTGGCCTGCAGATGCGGAAGAGCTCGCGCAGGATCAATTCCGGTCGATCAAAAATCTGCAGTGCATGGCGACAAGTGACGAAATCGAACTGGTTCTCCTCAAGCAACATCTCGGACGCGTCGCCATAAATGTATTCGATGCCCTGGATATCAAAATCGTTTGCCACATTGCGGGCGTAGGCTAGGCTCGCCTTCGAATGGTCGAGGGCCACGAGCCGAGACGGCTTGAATTCCTTCTGCAGCAGGACGGCAAAGTCGCCGATACCACAACAAATATCGGCGACCGACATTCCTTCCCGGATACCGTGGCTCCCCAGAATGTTGCGCTCGTGCCGCCAAGTCATTTTCGTCTGCGTCCTGAGCAGCGAAATGATCTCGTTGTTCTCGACGAATGCCTGCCCCGGATAGAACTCGTTGTCGTACTCCTCGACGAGGATGTTCTTGTTGATCGCCCGCAAGGTGGCAAATTTGCGCGTCGACCAGCCGACCACGCTTGAAGTTATGATCGAAACCCTGAGATCGGGCCGCTCGCCGCACGCTTTGACGATCAGTCCGGCCAATACGCGAAAGGCAATGTTGTTCAGCCGGACCAGCCGCTTCAAATTGACGTAGAGCGTGCCTTTGATCGAGCGCAGCGACTTTTCGAACAGCTTGGCCAATATTTCGAGATCTTCGGCGCGCTGCGGTCGCATCGAACCGGTGATGCAAATCTCCTGGTTATTCTCGTCAAAATGAGCGTCGAATTTGTGTAGAACGATGTCAGCCATCACGCTTGCGCTTCCTCAAGCACCAGGTCCACAGTCAAGTGGACGGTGTTTTCATCGGGTGCCTCGATGCGGATAGAGGCATCATAATCGACGGCAAGTTCGAAAAGCCCGATGTCGGGATCGAGCGCGCCTTCGGCAAACAGGGCCGAGTGATATTGCTCCGCCACATCCGGCTGGGACAGCCGCTGCACTGCATCGAAGTAGAATTGCGCCTGCTCTGTCTTGCACGGTATCGTCAGTTCGATCCGATCCGTATTTGCCATGCGCGAAACACTGCATACGAAGCTTCCGCCCGCATCATGGGAACGGAAGACGGTTTCGAGCAATTCGTTGAGAGCCGACGAAAAAAGATTGGAATAAAGAAGGGAATCGATACGGTTGTGGCTGACCATGCGGGCCGCGTATGACGACAGCCGGTCGCAATAGGCCCAGTTCGATGCATAGACTTCGATTTCTATGTCGATACTGAATAAAGGCTCGAAGATGGTGCCTGCTATGCCTACGGTGCTCGTGTTCATGGGTTGGTCTTCCGGCAACGGGTCAACGCTGCGAAGGAGTTTATGCCAGAGCCGACGGGTAGTTTTCTGCTCGCCCCCGCGAGTCGCCATTCAAACCCTCAACGATGGACGAATCCATCGCGCAAATGATACGAAAAGAATATTGACATGATCAAGCCTGATGCCCGGTCAAGAAGTGTTCCATGATTGTTATAGGCTGGAATATTTAACAAAAATGTTGATAAGCGACCCTTCGGATCAGAGTGGAAAAGAGCAGTCATCACTGCCCGCCGCAGACCTTGCCCGTGAACTCGCCGAGGCGCGCGCCGCAAACGCCAGGCTAAGCGCAGAGTATGAGGATCTGAAGCTTCTCTACGAGGCCATGATCGAGCACGGCGAGGCGGTCGAAGACCAACTGGCCGAAAGTAATCTCACGCTTCAGACCGCGCAGGCGCGACTGGAGGCCGAGCTTTCCGACGCGGCTCGTTATGTGATGTCTATCCTCCCGGAACCTCGGACCGCCACGCCGGTTACCGAATGGCTGCTGGTGCCTTCGACTGAACTCGGCGGCGACTCTTTCGGCTATCACACGATCGATGAAGACCACATGGCGTTCTACCTGGTTGATGTCTGCGGGCACGGCGTCGGCGCAGCCTTGCTGTCGGTTACGGTGATCAACGTGCTGCGCGCGGCGGCTTTGCCGAATGTCGATTTTCGCGATCCGAGCCGGCTGCTTGCAGCCCTCAACGACGCTTTTCCGATGGAGAAGCAGAACAACATGTTCTTCACCATCTGGTATGGCGTCTACCGCCGTTCGTCTGGCGAACTGCGCTACGCGACGGGGGGCCACCCGCCGGCCATCCACCTGAGAAGCGCCAACGATGGAACCACGACCGCCAGCGAGTTGATCACACTTGGCGGCATGGCGATCGGCGCCCTTCCGGGCGTCGAGTACGAGTGCAAGAGCATTCACATCGAGCCCGAAGATCGGCTTTTGATCCTCAGCGATGGCACCTTCGAGGTCGATGGCCCGGACGGAGATATGCTGAGCGTGAGCGAACTCGCCGCATTTGCCGCCGACCACAGCGATTCGCCTCGCGCCATTCTGGAATGGGTACGGTCGTTCAACGGCGAGGGTCCGCTGCCCGACGATTTTTCCTTGCTGCATGTGGTTTTCTGACCGGTCTGGCAGCTCAGACCGGTGGTACCAAGCCCGCCTATGAATTATCAATAGAAATGGAACGCATCGGGCGAACCAGTGCCTTTCACAACGATGTCGTCAAACAGGTGAGGTTGAATGAGCACGATCGAGCAACAACTGCATCGTCTCCCCCTGTTCAGGACGTTGCCTCACGAAGCCATCGCCGAACTTGTTTCTGGTGCTGCGTCGGAAACGTTTCTCCCTGGCGATGTGCTGCTTCGGCAAGGTGACGCCAGCCACCACGCCATTATCATCATCGAGGGCGAGGTTGAGGTCCTCGTTGTTATCGCGTCAGGCGAAGTGAAACTGGCCTCGCTGCCGGGCGTCGTGCTGCTCGGGGAAATAGGCACCCTGGCCGATCTTCCCCGTACCGCCACGGTGCGGGCCATGGCGCCAGGCAGCCTCCTGAAAATCGACAAGGCGGTGTTTAACCGCGTCGCGGACAAGCACCCCACCATTCTTCGCTCGGTCATCACCCAGCTTGGTGGCCAGATCGGCACCTATAACCGTGCAGTCGCTGTCTACACCAATGCGCTTGCCGCACTGGAGCGCGACGAGTTCGACGAGGCCATGCTGGCGAACCTCAATAACCCTTCGCCGGAGTTGATGAATTTCGCCGAGACCCTCAGGAAAATGGCCAACCAGTTCGTATTACGGCAGCGCCACCTGGAGGAAATGGCAAGTGCTGCGGCCATCCAACAGGCGATGCTGCCCGATCCGCTGCCGCAAGATAGCCTGCACGAGCGGGTGAGCATGTTCGCCGCCATGCGGCCTGCGCGCGAGGTCGGCGGCGATTTCTACGATGCCTTCTTCCTCGGCTCCGACCGGCTGGTGGTGTCGATAGGCGACGTTTCGGGCAAGGGGGTTCCCGCAGCGTTGTTCATGGCGGTATGCCAGACGACGCTGCGCATGGCGCTTCGGGAACATCCCGACGACATCGGCCGGGCCTTAGGCCGCGCCAACAGCCTGCTCGAGGCGGAAAACAAGGCTTCCATGTTCGCAACCTTCTTCGGTGCCGTCATCGATCTTCCGACGGGCCGCATCAGTTACTGCAATTGCGGCCATAACCCGCCGCTGCTCCAGCGCGCCAACGGCACCCTGGAATTGCTGCAGCCCAATGGCGCGGCGCTGGGCGTGATCGATCTAGATGATTATGACGCCGCGCAAGTGACGCTGGAAGGCGGCGACCGGCTGCTGCTCTATACGGATGGGGTGACGGAAGCGAACGACGACGATGGCCAGTTTTTCGGAGATGAGAGGCTGGCCCAGGCAGCGGCAAGCAACCGAGGCGCACCGCCCCAAACTTTCATCGAAGGGATAATCGCCGACCTCGACAGCTTCGTGGGGATGGCACCGCAGCATGACGACATTACTTGCCTTGTTCTCGATTTTTCAGGTTGAGGGTTGCCCCTTCACTCTAGATGCCAAGCGGAACGTACAAGATTAATCTCGATCCAATTCGCTAGCCGGCATGGCCGAGAAACAGAATGGCGGCGATCGCGATGTAGGTCAGTTGGTGCAGCAACTGGTCGAGCCCCATCATGCGCCAGAAGAAGGTGCCCTGCCCGGTCACCCACCGCCGCATGATCTGCTCCTTCGCCCAGTCGATGTGGTAGTGAACCACGAATTCTCCGGCCAGGATGGCGATCGCCATGGACAGCGGCGGCAGGAAGAAGACCAGCACCACCGCCGTTCCCAGCACATGCAACCCCGAATGCAGCAATCCTCCCGGATGCCCATAAGTACCTTTGTTGCGAACTTGGTAAAGCGTCTGGAAAACGAAGTCGAACAGACAGTGCTTGACCTCCATGCAAATGAGGAAAAGTAAAGCAGCCCCTGTCATGCTTCGTCTCCTTGCGCCCGCCGCCCCGCGATACGGCAGTCCGTTATTTTTCCCGCGCGAGGAATACGCCGTCCCAGTTGCTGGCCGGAGGCCGCAGCCGCATC
Organism: Mesorhizobium sp. A623; assembly: GCF_054489405.1. Classification (NCBI taxonomy): domain Bacteria; kingdom Pseudomonadati; phylum Pseudomonadota; class Alphaproteobacteria; order Hyphomicrobiales; family Phyllobacteriaceae; genus Mesorhizobium; species Mesorhizobium sp. A623. Next base: position 48,062 of record NZ_JBTMXB010000029.1, on the reverse strand, counting down.
GTCGCCAGCCGCTCGTCATAAACGGCGTAAAATGCCCGCAAATCATTTGGCGTTGCCTGCCGCGCCACCTCCAGCGCCACTTTCGCGGCATCGGGATCGGCGCTCCGGTAGAGGTTGAGGAAACGCTCGTGCGCCTTGGCAAACGCGGCGAAGACGGTCGTCGCGGCATGGACCGCATCGCCAAGCAGGGCGTGGATCACCACCGGCTCGCTCCTGCCCACCACCCGCACGCGGTCGGCTTCGATGAAGGCAAGGTCGGGTGCGCCCGCCCGCGTTGCCTCGGTAACGAGTATCCCGAGTCCATATTGCTTGGTCAGGCCCTCGACTCGTGAGGCGAGATTGACGCCATCGCCGATGGCCGAATAGCTGAAGCGCTGCGCCGAGCCCAGATTGCCGACGCAGCACGCACCGGAATTGAGCCCGATCCCCACCCGGAGATCTAGATCGGCACTTTTCCCGAGCAGAGCGACCGCTTTCTGCAAGGAAAGGGCTGCGAGACAAGCCTTGCGGCGATGATCGTCTATGTCCAGCGGCGCATTCCAGAACGCCATGATCGCATCGCCGATATATTTGTCGATCGTCGCTTCCGCCTGCAGCAGCACATCGGTTGCGGGGGTCAGCACATCGTTGAGCAGCTTGGTCAGTGCCTGAGGGTCGAGATTTTCCGACAGAGAGGTAAAGCCGCGGATATCGGAAAACAGGACCGTCAATTCGCGCGTTTCGCCGCCAAGCGCCAGCGCCTGCGGGTTGTCGGCCAACCGCTCCACAAGTCCCGGCGAAAGATAGTGCGCGAAAGCCCGGTGGATGAAACGCTTTTCACGATCGGTCAACAAAAGCAGCACCGGCATCGTGGCCGCGAAGACGATGGCAACGGCAGCGCCCGGCAGCACCGGATCGATCAGCAGCCGCCCATAGCTGAAGGCGAACCACGAGACGGCACTCCATAGGCCGATCATGCCGACAGCCGCGAGGCTGCTTGTCGCCGCCCCTACGCGCCTTTCGACCGCGAGTATCGCAAGCCCCAATAGCAGCGCGGCCAGAATTTCCGCGCCGCGCGCCCAGTCCGGCCGCGCAAGAAAGGTTTGCCCCATGATCTGATCGATGATTTCGGCGTGCACACGCACACCCGGCATGGCCTGCTGGAAAGGCGTTGCGACGAGATCACGCAAACCGACCGCGCTGGTTCCGATCAGCACGATATGCCCTGCGACCATTTCAGCCAGGCCAGGATCGGGATCGGGCTGCAGAAGGCGGGCGGCGGGCAGTGTCAGCATCGCCGGAAGACCCGAATAATAGACGCGGAAATCACCGCCGGGGCCGGTCGGAGCGCTAAAGGCGCCGACCTTTAGCGCGACCATGGCGGCATGGCCGGTGTCGGCCTCGCCGCTGGCGCCGGTGCTGCGCACGACAATCGCGTCGGCACCCTGCGCGACCCGCAGCGCCTCTACCGCCAGCGCCGGATAGAGACGGCCTTGGGCAGCGGCGATCAGCGGCAGTGCTCGCACCACCCCATCTCCGCCCGTCGGAAACGAGAAAAAGCCCAAGCCTCGCGCGGCCTTGCTCAACATGGGCAAATTGTCGACACCACCGCTGAAGGCCGGCAGATAGCTTTTTGGATCGCTACCGCCAAAGGCGAAGCCGGCTTTGGCGGCAGGCAGCGGCGCGGACGTCTCGTTGCTGATCGCAATGCCGGCCACGACGGGGTTCCCAGCAAAAGCACGCGCGAGAATGCGGTCGTTGTCGAGGTCCTCTCCTCTGGCCGGCAATTCCACCTTCGCGCCCGCTTTCTCAAGCGCCGCCACGGCACGAAACGGCGAGGTTCGGTCGGGCTCGGGAAAGACGATATCGAAAGCGATCACGGCGGCACCATACTTTCCCAGGCGGTCCACCAGAGTTGCGATCTGGCTGCGCGGCCATGGCCATTGGCCAATAGTACGCAACGAAGCCTCGTCTATATCAACAACCAGCACGGGCGCGTTGGCCTGGGTCCGCGGCCTCGCTTGCTGATAGCGGTCGAAAGCGAGATCGCTGAGATGGGAAAAAAAACGCGGTGAAGTGGTGGCGGCGAAAACGCTCAAGGCCAACGCGGCAAGCCCGATACCCCAGAAAAGCAGCGTCTTGCGGCTTGAGGCGCGCTCTGGGCCGAGCCATCGCCCTGTGATACCGCTCACTGCGCCACCGCCCGATGCCTTGCCGAACATTCCCACGGCCATATGTGATGGCCAAAAGCCACTTCAAAACTCCCCCGCCCCGGAGCGGTCACTTCGTCGGAATGTATGTTTGCCCGGCGATGATGCCTGTTGCCGACCAGCCAGGCGAGTTGTCCTGGGCATCGAAATTACCGATGACCCCCGCCGCTATGTTGGTGCCGTCGTTGACGAAGGCACCACGGGCGGTTCCTGTAATGTAGCCCCCGCTGCTGCTCGAGAGGCCTCCTTCGAACGTCGCTTTGCCGCCGGTGGTGCCGGTCATTAGACCATCAAAGTTGCGCCCATCGAAGTCGCTGATCGAAAGAGATTTCGACCCACCGACCCCGAAATTGTACTCCATCGCCATCCGGCCAGCGGCGACGTAGGTATCCGATCCGTTGACGACAGTCCCGACCGCCAGCCCCCGGTAATATCCCGTGGTAGTGGACAACTGGGAGACATCGGCGATATCGCCGACAACCCAGGTACCAAGATGGGTGGACAGGCGCTCGACTTCCTTGTTCGGGTCGGTCGCGGTGACGTCGACCATCTGTGCCTGCGTGCCCCACCATCCCCATTTCAGGAAATCGCAGGTGCTGCAGGAATAGTCGCCCAATCCACTTGGGTTGGCCACACTCTGCATGAAATCCATGTCGGACAGGCCGGGAACGGAGCCGGAGGACACCAGATATGTTGCGGCCTCCCGGTCGGGGCTTTGCTCATAATCCGCTGCGTCGCCGAAAGCCGTGGTCCCTGCCGGATCGGGATTGGCGGCCGCGCCGAAAATATTGTCGTCGATATAGGCCGACGCGCCATCCTCGACGTTGCCGTCGATGCCATGGCCGAAGGAAAGCGTAACATCCTGTCCCATAGGCTCGAACAGGACGCCGAGGACACCGCCTACGCTCCTGGCTGCCGGATTGAAGTCGACTGTCACGGAACCCGGATCGGAATTGTAGGCAAAACCCCGCTTGGTGCTGATGAGTGCGCCTGAGGGATCGAACTCGACTCCCGCCATCACGGCAGAGGCAAAGCCCTGATAGGGCCCGCTCAAGGTCCGGGAGGGCGTGTCCGTCGTTTCCAGATTGCCGACGTGGATGGTGGAAAAGCCAGATCCAGATCCGGAGGCATCGTCTGGCAGGTCGTAGAAATGATCGCCCACGCCCGGGCTCGCCTCTGTGACGACGAAATTCTCGCCATCAGGGCCGAAGATCGCACCGCCGGAGGCACCCGACAGCGCCGAGGCGTCCCCGTACAGACCATAGGGCAAAGCACCGCCACCGGGACTTATGCTGCCGCGCCGCTGCAGGGTGAAGCCGTCGCCAGTCAACTCCCCGACATTGACGCCGATAGCGCTGGTCTGGCTTGAGCCGGACCCGTTGATTGCGAGCCAGCTTTGAAAGACCTTGGCGCTACCGTCGGCCGGATTGCCCGTTTCCGCAATCAGCAGATCGGATGAAACCGCGCTGGAAAGGCCTCCCGTATCCATCATGAACGGCACGCCCAATCCCTGAATGGGATCAGCCGTCAAGCTGTAGTGGCGAATACCAGTGCCCTGGAATGCCGTGTCCACATTCGTCGGCGTACCTCTAATCGCATAAAAGGGCCGGGTGGGGTCCCCATCGATCCCGAGCAGATAGGCCGTGAAGCCGCTTGGGCCGGAGTAGGCTGTGCCCGACAAAGGCCCGAAAGGCGATTGCGCGACGCTCATCTCATGCGCGGCGAATACACCATCGTTATAGACCGGCAACGTTATCGGGCCTTGCGACAACACAGCGGTTCCCACCGTGGAACCATATGGGACCTGAAGAGAAACGACCTGATCCGCGCTAGCCGCTCCACCGACGACGCCTGTGGGGCCGGACGTACCTTGGGCCGTTAAAACGCGCAGCGGAATGTTGGTATAGTTTTCCCCGCCGCTGGGCGGCGGCAGCGTGCCGCTGCCACCGTCGCTGGGAGGCGTGCCGCTGTCGCCCGGAACTCCGTCTACCGGTTCCGCCTGGATAGCCTCGTGGCGCAGGGCATCCCTGTTGGGATCAGCCAGAAAATCATCCCCATCGGTGGGAGGGCGCGCTGTCGGCAGTGGAATAGCATTGGCCGTGGCCGGGATGCCGGAATTCGTTGTCGAAATTCCACTCGAGACCACCATGTCGGCGGTCGGCGGCTTGGGCGCACCACCGTTCTTGCCCCGATGTCCTCCAATCAACTTCTGGAACAGAGTTGTCCACCCGGGCGGAGTTTTCTTAATTTCAAGCTTGTTCTTGCCGTCGATGACAATCAGATAACCAGGCTTGTAGAGGCGCGCTTTTTGCCCGTCCTTTTCTTTCAGCGTTATCTCCTTGCCATAACGCAGGACGATGTAGGCGAGCATTCCGTCGCTGCGGCTGAAGTCCATGTCGCCGATGGCGCCCCTGATACCGACTGTACCAACGGGTGTGTTGAGAGTAACGCCGCCCGGCGTCTTCGAAGTCTGGCCGCCGATGAAGCGGAATACACCTTTGCCCAGCGTTGCAGTGACGCTGGCGGTTCCGGCATCGGGATCATAAACGAAGGAATCGATCTTCAACGTCGAGGATGGCCCGACCGTGAATGTTGTACCATCCGCCAGAAGGATTTGCAGCAATCCGTCGGCGTCCGTTTCGATCAACTCGTTATGGATAATCCTCTCGCCGAGCGTGATCGTACGAACTGCCTGTGTTGGCGGCGTGCCACGCGTCGAGGGGTTGACGGCCGCACTCACCCCCACTTGTTGAGCGGTCCCCACTTTCGGAGCTGCCATGACGCCACCAGCGAAACAAAGGCACAGAGCCGATGAAAGAAGTACTACGCGCAATCGTATCATGCCCTTAGAACCGCTTCATGAAGCCAATGGAGGTGCTTATGTTGTCAAAGCTGTCTATGTCGTAGTTGGAGCTGACATTTTGATATCCGACCGTCGTCTGCATTGACCAGGTCTCGGCAAGCGGGATGGTCAAGGTACCACGCACGAAGCTCTCGACGTCTCGCTGGGCCTGCCCTGCGTTGATGGCGGGATCAGGTTCATCATACAGACGGCGCCCGAAGCCCGCCGCAAGTCCGGCCGTCCAAAGGCCCGGCTCACTCTTGAACGGGAAGGGGGCGGCAAAACTGTAATTCATGCCGAGCCCGGCCTCGATCTGCCTGTTGCTCTCGTACTCACGCCGTGCGTCGGTGCGCTCGCTGTTAAAAAATCCGAAGACCGAGACGCGATCGGTTAGCTGGTGCAGGAGCACCCCACCCACAAGATACTTGTCGCCGGTCCGATCGTCGGCGGTCGGCCGTAAGGTGGAATCGCGATAATCCTGATATTGATATTCGAACCGCACTTCTGCGCGCGTCTGGGGGCTGAAGCGCTTGCTCAGCTTGATGCCGGCACCGCCGCTCAGGCGATACGGATCGCCTTTAAGGACGATGCCGCCAAGAATGCCGTAAACGCCGAGTTCGGTATCTTCCAGATGAATGCGATCAAGATTGAAGACAGGGCCGAACCTTACATCCGCAAGAGCGATGTTGATTTCATTATGGTGCGCGTACAGCGCCCCATAAGTAGACAGGTCCACATCAAAGCGGTCACCCTGCGAGGAAAAGTCATGTGAATAATGAAAACTGCCGGAAACAAACGCATTGGTATCGGCATCGGCCATCGCCGCGTCGTTAAGGATGAAGTCGCGCCCATTGAGATCGATGATACGATCGATTGCGCCGCCATTAGCGTTGGACTGATAGCGCGCGCCGAAAAGAACAGCGCCGTCAAAGCGGTTCACTGCGGTTTGTGTCTTAATCGCTGCGAGATAACGATCGACCCGAAGCTTGACCGGATCGGGAACGTTCGGCGCGGACAGCACGCTGTCGAAATAGTTTCGGGCCACTTCGTAGGAACCGAGCCGGAAATAAAGCACACCCAGTTCCAGTTGCAGGCGCGACACGTCGGGTGCGAAGATCAGCATGCGTTCCAGCGTCGCAATCGCCGCTTCAAGATCGCCGGCCTGGGACGAGAGCGCGGCGTATTCGAATGCCGTATCGAGATCGGCGGGGTTGGCCAACATCAGATTGAATAAGCGCTGGCGGCGTTCCTCGATCTGTTGCGGCTGCTGGCCTTCCTGGATACGTGGCGCGGCGTTGGTCTCCCCGCGCACCTGCGCGGAGGCTTTGTGTGGCGCACTGACCGCCGCCAGCAGGGCGAAGACACCAAGGAGAAGGAACCGTGTCCTTCGGCGTGATACCACGTTGTGCTCCCCCCTCGCCTCGGCCTCCACCCGGAGAAAGCCACTCTAGAGTCTCGCTTCCCCCATGTCGAAAGAATACGACACCGTAAGGTTAACAAAGGCCGAAGCTACACAGAAACATCGGCACTCATGCCCCCGGTAAGAGACATCCCCCCCGAAACCGGGTCCACAAGTGTGTCGTAAACGACAAGTTCGCTTGTCGAGTCGGTTTGCAGCACGGCGTGGACACGAAAGCGCACTGTCCGATCGAGCATGTCGGGTTGGGTCAACAACTCTACCGAAACGCTGTGAAAGCGAGGTTCGAACCGCCGGATCAGGGCTTCCATCCTGAGACGAAACTGCTCCTGTTGAGTTGGCGTGGCCAGTTGTTGGGTTTGTAGCTCCTGAAGTCCAAAGGAGAGCAGCGATGTGTGAAGTTCCTCCAACTCCGGTGGGATCGAAAGATACCGCGGCCGGGTCGTAAACAGTATTTCCAGATCGCGCCTCACTCCATCGCGCAATTCCTGCATAGCGCGGTCGGCATTGCGATCGGTTTCGATGCTGTCGCCCTGCAGCAACCGATCGAACAACGGCAACTTTGGCAACAATTTGGGGGTCGAGCGCGCCATATCACATCCCACTATACCGCATACGCGGCTTGCAACTCGGTGCGAAGTTTGAAGCCGCTGACCATTTGATCAAACTGGAAGTGCGGTTGCAAATGGATGACACAATTCATGATGCCCGGGCGTCCCGGAATTTCCTTTACCTCGATGCCTCCGCCACTTAGCGGGTAGCGCGCCTTGAGTTCGGCGCCCGCATCGGCATTGCCAAGCATGTAGCCTCGAAGCCAGTCGTTGAGGTATTTTTGCAACTCGGCAGCACTCGTAAAGGCGCCAACCCTGTCGCGCGCCATAACCTTGGCATAATGCGCGAAGCGGCTGATGCACATGACGTATTGCAGCATCGAAGACAGGCGGGAATTGATCCGTTCGACCGGATTGCCGATGTCGCCCGACACATGCAGGGACTGGATACCCAGAAAGACGGTGGATTTGGTGAAGCTGCACGGGCTGAGCGAAATGAAGCCCAATTCTTCAAGCGCCCGTTGCTTTCTGTCGGTCAGTTCCACCTCGAGCGGCCGCCGGTAGGCGACGGCCTCGCCGGTCGAGAAATAGGGGGCGGGCAGGCCGGTCAGCACGCCCGCTTCATCACGGTTGGGGTAGGCACCGCGGATATCGGCAAACCAGCCGGAGTCGTGGAACGCACGGATAGCCACCGCACCAAAACCATAGACGGCATTGCCCCATAACCATGAGTCAATCCCGTTACCGGCCTCTCGATAGCGAAATCCGTCCTCGCGAGAAGGACTATCCTCATACTTGTTGCGCAACAGGACGCGCGGCAGCACTACCCCCAGGAACCGGCTGTCTTCCTGCTCCTGCAGCCTGCGCCAACGTTGATATTCGGCAAGCCGAAAGCCGGCATCCAGGTTTTGGATATGCGACAGATCCGCGAACGTCGGAACGCCGAAAAGCTCGGGGGCGGCGCTGATGACGCAAGGGGCAAAGGCCGCGGCGGCCACCTGCGCCAGGCCGCCAAGCGTGCTCACATCGTCGGTCGACTGTTCGGCTCCTGGTAAAAAGCGGTGGCGAATTGCGTAATCGCACAGCAACAGGCCGTAAGGCAGGCCGCCCGGCATGCCATATTCGTCATTGTAAATCTTGGCGAACAACGCACTTTGATCGAATTCGATGGCTCGGTCGAAGTCGCGGGAAAGTTCGATCCAGGTTGCGTTGAACAGCTTGACCTTGACCTTCTCCTCGCTCTCGATCTGGTCAAGAAGATAATCGACGCCGCGCCAACTCGCCTCGATCCGTTTGAAGTCCTTGTGGTGCAGAACGGTATCAAGCAGTTCTCCGATCAGTTGATCGATCGCGGCTATATCGCGGTCGATAAATTGCCGGAACGCCGCAACATCGCCATGCCGCGCCCACTCGCGCGCCTTGTCGCCGAACCATGCCCGTAGACCGGTTCCGGTCTCCGCGCCGGTCAGAAAATCCGATAACGCATCATCAAGTTGGTCGGCGCCGCCAAGCACGGCGCCAACCAGCATTTCTCGCAGGACAACGGGGCCGCGGCCCCCGGCATCAGGAGCATCGACGTCCTTCAGCAGGGGGCCCGCCTCGTTCATCCTATGTGCCTGTCCGCGTCAGCCCATCTGTGGAATGCGAGCGACGAGACGCATAGACGCGGTGAGTTCCTCCATCTGCAGCCACGGGCGCAGATACGCCACCGCATTGTAAGAGCCGGGGGCGCCCGGCACTTCCTTTACGGAAATAGACGCCTCGGCCAGCGGGTATTGAGCCTTCATCTCGGCGCTGGCGCTCTCGTTGCCGTTGACGTAAGTGCGAATCCACTTGTTCAACCACGTCTCGCAATCCTTGGCCTCCAGGAAGGAGCCGATCTTGTCGCGGCCCATGACCTTGAGATAGTGCGAGAAGCGCGACGTCGCCATGAGATAGGGTAGGCGCGCCGAGATCGCCGCATTGGCGGTGGCGTCCGGGCTGTCATATTTCTTCGGCCTCTGGGTAGTCTGCGAGCCGAAGAACACGGCGTAGTCCGACGCTTTGTAGTGGCAGAGTGGCAGGAAACCCAGCTTGGAAAGCTCCGCCTCGCGGCGGTCGGTAATTCCAATCTCGGTCGGACACTGCTGATCTGCGTCGCCATCATCGCTGGTGAAGGTGAAACTCGGCAGATTTTCTACCTTGCCGCCACCTTCGGCACCGCGAACCGCGACGCACCAGCCGTATTTCGCAAACGCCGAGGTAAGGCGCTCACCCAGCGCATAGGACGCGTTCATCCAGGTGAACTTGTCCGATGTCATCGCCACAGCCTTGCCATCGTCGCCAATCGGGGCTTCCTCGAAGCGGAATTCCTCGACTTCCCTGCCGCTCGAACCATACGGCACCCGCGAAAGCACGCGCGGCATCGTCAGCGTCACGAAACGGCTGTCTTCGCTGTCGCGGAAACCACGCCACTTGATGTATTCGGAACTTTCGAAGACCTTCTCCAGATCACGCGGCTTCGCCAGCTCATTGAAGCTTTCGAGTCCGAACATCTTTGGATCCGCAGCCGAAATGAACGGTGCGAACGACGCTGCGGCAACGTTGGACATGCCCTGCAGCACCTCCAGATCCTCGGTTCCGTTGCCGAATTCGTAGTCGCCGATGAGTGCGCCGTAAGGCTCGCCACCGGGTGTACCGAACTCCGATTCGTAGATCTTCTTGAAGATCTGGCTCTGGTCGAATTCGACGGCCTTGGTCAGATCCTTGTGAAGGTCCTTTTTCTTCAGGTTGAAAACCCGGATCTTCAAAGTCGAGCTGGTTTCGGAATTCTTCACCAAATAGTTGAGGCCGCGCCAAGAGCCCTCCAGCTTCTGGAACTCCTCGTTATGCATGATCTCTGAAAGCTGCTTGGACAGTTTTTCGTCGATCGCCGCGATCGCCTTGTTGAACGTCTGGGTGAGGTTCTTGCTGAAGGTGACGGTGCCGGAAAGCGCTTCGGATGTGAGGGTGCGAAGCAAGTCCTGCATCTCGTCAGGTTCGGCAGTCTTGGTGACCCCAATCGCCTGGTCCAGCAGGCTCAGCGTGCCGGTTTCCTCGGCGACGGCGGTTTCAGTTTTGGTCTGGGTTTCGGAGGCCATGAATCACGCTCCCTTGTTTTCGGTGCCAAGCTCACCGGCCAGGGCCGTCAACTTGTCCGTATTCTGCAAGACTTCTTCCAACAGGCTTTCGAGCTCCTCCGAGCGGTCCACCTTGGACATCAGGTCCCTAAGCTTGTTGCGTACGGCCAGCAGCTTGCGAAGCGGCTCGACCTGGTTGACCACGGCTGCCGGCTCGAAATCGTCCATCGATTTGAACTTGAGCGAAACGGCCATTTGGGACTCATCGCCAGCCAGCGTGTTGTCGACCTTGAATTCCGCTCCCGGTGTCATGCGTTGCATCACATCGTCAAAATTGTCGCGGTCCACCTGAATGAACTTGCGGTCGCGCAACGGCTTCAGCGGCTCATACGACTTTCCCGAAAAATCACCGATTACGCCGACAACGAAAGGCAGTTCCTTGCGGACCTCCGCACCTTCCGTTTCGACATCGTAGGTAATGTGCACGCGGGGCTTTCGTACCCGGCTCAGTTTCTTTTGAACACTCTCTGCCATGGTGGCTTCCTCTCCAGCGGGTTAGCTTTACAAAATCGGTCCGGGGCGGTTATCGTCCCCGGTCAGGCGATTGCTTCAATATTCCGTATTCCGGCTGCCCTTAAAATACGCTGAACCTGCGCGGGATCCTCGGCCAGTTCCACGAGCAATTCTTGCAGTGTCATGCGAGCCCGCCTCACCGCCTCCTCCAGCGTGTAGGAGGTTGGCGATTGCGGCTCGGTCTTCCGAAAATAGGCGGCGATACGGATCAGATCCGAAAGCGCTTCATCCCGTGAGGAATAGCCTTCCACGCGTGGAGCGGCAGATGTGGCACTAGTACCGCCTGCCGCCGGGTCCGCGCCTTCAGCCGCTTCTTCTTCCTCGGACGCCACATACGCCACGGAAGCCAATTTATCGGCAGCGAAATGGCGTACCGCGCTGTTGATTTCTTCCAAAAGCTCCCGCAACGCCGAAATAGGCGGCGAATCAACTCCCGCGACCGCATCGAACGTGGCCGACATGTTGGCGAGTGCCGCAAGACAGCCGTCGACCAGCTTCACGGTCGTCGCAAATTCACTGGCCGGCGTTTCGGCGACGCTTTGAGCGAACTGCTCCATTGTCACGGCGCCAGCCGATATCCGCGCCGTCTTACGGGCCGGATCGGAGACTTTCTCAAGCTCCGTCGCCTGCTCGTAGCTCCACAGGGAATACGCGGCCATCGAGCCGCGGGTCAGGGTTGTAAGACGGACCGGCTGAATCAGCGTTCCCACTGCGCCCGCACCGCTAAGCCCGGAAACGGATGTCAATTTGCCTTCGACGCCGTCCTCGTCCAGTTCAGGAAAGCAAGCCCCCCAGAAGTTCGCAGCGATCCCACTCAGGGTCAGCAATCCGTCGCGCAACCCGCTAAAACCCTGCCGGCGCACGAGGGCTTCGACGAGCCACGACGCGACCTCAAGATCCTTGGCATGATTGGCAAGGATCTCCACCGCCGTTTCCAGCACGACGTCCCATTCTTCCGGGGGCGGCGACCCTATCTCAACCGAGGCACGCTCCGCCGAGCGCGCTGCGTTGCGAGCGTCTTTCGTGCGATAATAGAGGGACGAAGAAGTAGTATCCGCACGCGGATCGGTGCCCGCCGGGACCTCATCCGAGATCGGCAGCAGAAGCTGTTCAACATCAACGACTTGCGCTGACATGCGCAATGATCCTTTTCTTCCTCGAAGACCACGTCCGGTGCCCCTGCACACGACCGACACACGGTCAACTACCGACGCTTCTTACACTAGACCACAAACCCCCGAAGGACTCCAGATCACAACCGCGTGGGCCATCAAAATCCTGTTCTATGTCCCGCGACTTGCCCGGAAGCTTGCCCAGAAGCTTGCAATGACGGCTGCACCCTTATCGGGCGATCACCATCAAGCCGTCCATTTCCACCGTTTGCAATATCGACGCCGCGCTCGATCGCCTTTTCAAATCGCGTGTTCTGATGCGCCGCGTCGCCGCTGGCAATCGACAGAAGGACGGAGGCGCCCACTCCTATCGGCCCCAGTTTCGGATCGGGCAACGCTTCCGGCATGTTCTCCGACGCCATGCTTCCGCCTGACCAGAATGCAGCAAGGGCAGCATAGGCGGGCGCACCCTCGAAATTTGCCGACTCGGCTGCTTCCATGCAGGAGCGGCGGTTCATATCGTTCGGCTCATAGACCCAGTTCGCCGTTCGGTCGAGTGCCAGCGACTGGGTCGCGGTGGGCTCGGCCAGATTGCCGTGCGCGACCACGCAGGCCCACCACACGCCCTCGCGTATCGGCAGCGTAAAAGCGAGAAACCGCATCGCATCGCCAACCAGCCTGGCATCGACCAAAAGCGCCAGATACCCTTGCGGCGACAGGCCCGGCACGAGAAATGCCGCGGCTTCGGCCGACAGATCGACACGTTTGCAGATTTCCGCGGCAGCGCCTTCGGAAATCTTGCGGAACGGTTCAGTCTGTATCTTCACGTCGTTCCGATCCCTAGTTGATCTTGACCATGCCGCCGGCGAGCTTCGCCACGCCGCTTCCGGTCATATCCAGCATAGGAGCCTTGATCTCGGCTTTGGCTGTTCCCTCGATCGAGACCTGAAGGCCATTCACCTTGATCCCCTGGGGTGTCACTTCGACCGTGTTGTCGCCGCATTTGAGAAGCACCCCTAGCTGGGCCTCAAGCGTGATCTTGCCGGCCTTCGCTTCGGTGGTCTGGTTTCCGAGTTTCAGGGTCAGCGTGTCGTTGCCCTTGTCGAGGGTCAGCACACGATTTCCCGCCTTGATGTCGAGCGTCTCGTTTCCCTGAGTAATCGTCTCGCTGCGGTTTCCCTTGCTGATGGTGGTCGCGTCATTGCCCTCGGAAATCGTAGTGGTGCGATTGTTCTTGATGGTACGGGTCTGATCATGCCCGACATCCAGCGTGTCGTCATTCTCGACCTCACGTTGAAAATCCTTTTCGGCGTGGAAAACAATCTTCTCCGCGCCCTTCTTGTCCTCGAACGACAATTCGTTGGCATTGGCGGTAGCGCCGGAAAGCGTGCTGCGCGACAGAAACCCGCTTTTGGTCATACCGTCCGGCAGCGCCCAGGGGAGCGCATTGGCGCCATTGTAGACCGCGCCTGTAACGAGCGGGCGATCCGGATCGCCATCGAGGAACTGGACTACGACTTCCATGCCAATCCTGGGAATGAACACCGTACCCCAGCCGCTGCCCGCCAGTGCTTGCGCGACATGCACGAAGCAAGAGCTTTTCTCGTTTTTGGTCCCGTAGCGGTCCCATGGGAACTGGATACGGATCCGACCGTATTTGTCGGTATGGATATCCTGCCCCGAAGGCCCGACCACCATCGCCGTCTGCGGACCGCGCACGATCGGCCTGAGAGCTTGCAACGGCCTGCGCGCCAATCGCGCCGCAGGAATGCACGTGAAACTGTTGCGGTAATAGGGCTTGCCCTCCATACCCGGGCGGATGGTGAAGTGTGTTTTATCCTGGGCTTCGTGACGCACTTCGGTCACGACGTGCTTCTGGTTCTTGAGCGCCTCGACCGGATGCTCGGAAAGGGTAAACCGGTGACCAGGTGTAAAACGCGCGCAGTTTCCCTTGCCGTTGGCTACCTCGAACCCCGCATCGACGCCGTCTACGGCAACGCTTGCCAACCGCGTCAGCGTCGCCGGCTTCAGCGAGCCCGCCGGAAACCGGTAATGTTGCCAATTCTTCGAAGTGGCGGGATTGAGGCTGGTTTTGCCACTGCCCTCCAGCGTGCTGCCGGGTGCCTCGAAATCATAGTCGCCGACGGTCCATTTCGCGTCGGTCAGATTGGCGGCAAAGTCCATCTTGTACACGGCGTCGGCGGCGTCCTCGATGTTCTGCCGGAAACCGACATTTGCCGGGGAGGCATCGGCGTAGCCCGTCGCACTGTCCGCCAAGATGAGCTTGTGGGAGCCCTTCTCGTGCGTGAAATAATAGATAATGCCTTCTTCGGCGAGCAGGCGTTCAATGAAGCCCAGGTTCGTTTCGCCAAACTGCACGCAATAGTCGCGCTTGTCGTAGGTGGCCTTCAATCGATTTTCAAAGGTTACACCGCCATCGCGGAGCAATTCCTCTACGATATCGACGGCGGACTTCTCCTGGAAAACCTTGTAGTCGGACGTTCGGTCGAGCAGCCAAAGCGTCGGCACTACGACCATCGTGAACAATCGGTAGCTGCTGCGCGTGAGTTCGCCGCCGGATAATGAAACGACGATGCCATTGACGATGCGGAGAATTCCGCCGGGGCGCGCCATGGAAAGAGTGACGCTCTTGCCGAGAAGATCCTTCGGCGCGATCATCGCCTCGTTCGATAGCGCCGATATTGTAAACTCGAAAAGCCGCGATACCCCCTCTACCCCCGTCGCCTCTGTAGCGACGAGCGCATCCGCCCCAAGAGGGGTCTCCAGGACAAGCCAGTGCTCTCCCTGTACAAGCGGTTCGGCCATTCAGTTTTCTGCCTCGGGAAGCGCCCGGCCGGAGGGGTCGGGCGCTGCAAAGAGTTGGGAATCAGCCGCTCTTCGAGGTCGACAGATCGTAGCTGACGGTCACCGGCGTGCCGGCGGCGTTGCCCTCGTCAAACGGCGTTTGCTTGAACTCGATCTTGGTGAAGTTGATCGAAACCGATTCCGATGGGCGGTCGCCACCGGTGCTGACGCTGTATCCGGAAATGAGCGCGTCGCTCAGTATGTACTCCACATAGGTGTTACCGGGGCTGCCCGTGCTGACCAGGTGGATCTCGACCTTCTTGCCGGCCGCACCGGTGACCGATTCGGTGAACAGCTTGCTGGAAGAGCCGTCGAGCTGCTTGGAGATCACGACCTCGCTAACACTCGGCTGGCTCGCCTCGCGATTGGCGGTCGCGCCACTCGGGCTCGCAATGCCGCGCCCCACCCCGAATTGCAGGCTGGCGACATCGATCCACTTCTTGTGATCTTCGTGTGTGGCCTCGCCGTCGATGCCCTCGTATTTCACATAAATAGCCATAGCTTTCTCCCGTTGTGAACCAAATTTAAGATCCCTGACGGACAGCCCCCGCCGGAGATTGGCAAATCCCTATTCGGCCGAGGCGGTTTCTGCCTCGACTTTCGTAGAGGCCGAATTGACCGTGTCCTCGACCTCACCGTAGGGCTCCCCTTTCGGCGCGAACCGAAACCGTCCATCCGCTTCGATGGACACGACGATGCTGCCAACCTGCCCTCCTTCGGCCATCACCGAAAGAACATGGGCGGACAGTTGCGGCAGCAAACCGCGGGAAAGAATATATTCGATGTTGCGCGCGCCGCTTTCGACTTCCGTGCAGCGGCTGGCAATTTCGGAGACCATATCCTCGTTCCAACTGAGCTCGGCGCGATAGTTCTCGAGATACCGCTTGCGGATGCGGTCAAGCTGCAGCGACACGATCCGGCGGATGATGTCGTCGGCCAGCGGAAAATAGGGAATGACCGAGCAACGGCCGAGAAACGCCGGCTTGAACAACTTCAGCAATTCGGGGCGCAAGGCGTCGGCAAGTTCCTGCGGATCGGGCCGCGTCTTCGGATCGGCGCAAAGTCGATGGATCAGATCCGTTCCGGCATTGGAGGTCATGATGATGACGGTGTTCTTGAAATCGATGTCGCGGCCTTCACCGTCGCGCAGCATGCCCTTGTCGAACACCTGGTAGAACACATCCTGGACGCCAGGATGCGCCTTTTCCATTTCGTCGAACAGAACCACCGAATAAGGGCGTCGGCGAACAGCTTCGGTGAGCACCCCGCCTTCGCCATAGCCGACATAGCCGGGAGGCGACCCGACCAACATCGAGACCTTATGCTCTTCCTTGAACTCCGACATGTTGATGACGGTCAGATTCTGTTCGCCGCCATAGAGAAGATCCGCCACGGCCAGCGCCGTCTCCGTCTTGCCGACACCCGATGTACCAACCATCAGGAAGACACCGATAGGCTTGCGGGGATCGATAAGCTTCGCCCGTGACGTGCGAATAGTCTCGGCGATGGCCTCCAGCGCATGCGGCTGGCCGATGACACGCTCGCCAAGCTTGTCCTTCAGGGCAAGGACGGTCTTGATCTCATTCGATACCATGCGGCCGACGGGTATGCCGGTCCAATTGCCGACGACTTCGGCAATTGCCTGGCTATCGACCGTAACATGCAACAACGGCTTTTCGCCCTGCAGGCTTTCTAAATCGGCTTTGAGCGTCGCCAGTTCTGCTCGCAGTTCGTCTGGCTCCCTTGCGTCCGGTGCCGCCGGCGCGCCTTCCTCGATATCCGCCAGCACGACATGCAAATCGCGGATTTTCCCGACCAGCTCAAGCTCTTGCTGCCACTGCGCCTCGATACTGGCAAGTTCTTGCGCGGTTGTCGCGCGATCAGCCTCCACATGCTTGATGCGCTCGGCATGATCGGTGCCGATCCTTGTCTCGCGAGACAGCACCGCGAGATCCGTGTCCAGCATTTCGATCCGGCGGCGGCGATCTTCCACGGGTGCCGGAACCGCATGGCTTGCAATGGAGACCCGGCCGCAAGCAGTGTCCAGCAGACTGACGGCCTTGTCGGGTAACTGTCGGCTCGGAATATAACGCCGCGACAGGCGCACCGCGTCCTCGACCGCCTCGGCCAGAATGCGCACGCCGTGATGCTGCTCGAGCGTGGGGACCAGGCCTCGCATCATGCCGATAGCCGCTTCGTCGTTGGGTTCTTCGACCTTGACGACCTGGAAGCGGCGCGTCAGCGCGGGATCCCGTTCGAAGTATTTCTTGTATTCGGCCCAGGTGGTAGCTGCGATCGTCCGCATCTCTCCCCGCGCCAGTGCCGGTTTGAGCAGGTTGGCCGCATCGTTCTGGCCGGCGGCGCCACCGGCGCCGATCAGGGTGTGCGCCTCATCGATAAACACGATGATCGGCTTCGGCGACGACTTCACACCTTCGATGACATTTTTCAGGCGGTTCTCGAACTCACCCTTCATCCCGGCGCCTGCCTGCAGCAGGCCGAGGTCGAGCGAAAGCAATTCCACATCCTTCAAGGCCGGCGGCACATCGCCAGCAGCGATCTTGAGGGCGAACCCTTCCACCACCGCCGTCTTTCCAACGCCGGCCTCACCCGTCAGAATCGGGTTGTTCTGACGCCGCCGGGTCAGAATATCGACGATCTGCCGCGTTTCGGCGTCACGACCGAGAACTGGGTCGATCTTGCCTTCGCGTGCGCGTGCCGTCAGGTTGATCGTGTATTGTTCGAGTGCCGAGTTCGCGGTGGAACTCGGCGGCGAGCCCGCGGGCGACGCCTTGCCGCCGCTGGTAGACCCAAGATTTACACCGCCAGCTTCGCTGCTGTCCGCGACGATCTTGGCAAACGAAAGGCGCAGCGTCTCGACATTGATCCGGGAAAAAAGCGGCGACGCGTCGCGCGCGATCGCCGCCAGACTGTCGTCGCCGAGCAACGCAGCCATCAGATGGCCACTGCGGATCGCGGCAACGTTGTACTCCAGGGACGCGAATACCCAGGCTTCACGAACGAGTTTGACGACGTTGGGCGCAAGCGCCGGCGAACGAGCGTTACCAGTCTTCAACCGATCCAGCGTCTTGGCCAGATCAGTTGCCAATCGACCGGCGTCGATCTCGAAATGGCGAAGGATCGCGGCAATGTCGCCGTCCGTCGACTCAACGAGCTTGGATAGCCAGTGCTCAATCTCGACGTTGTAATGCGTGCGGGAAAGGGTCAGCCCCACCGCACCTTCAAGAGTTGATCGGCAATGCTGGTCCAGCCGCCCAACAAGGGCCTGCAAATCTACGTTAAGCACCATACCCCCCTCAAACCCTAGCCGAATTGAAACAGCAAAAGCGGTAACAACCGGTGGACCCCCCCTTTCCGCGACTCTGGAAAAATGCGAGTGAATTACTCTAGGTCTGACTTTTCCTGACGTCTACGAGATTTTTGCGAAATTACGTTACGGCCGCTTCCACAGTGGGAAACACTGGAAACAGCCTTAAAAAACCACTCATCTCGAAAACGAGACGAATTCGACTGTTGAGGCCGGTGAGCGCCATCTGGCCGCCGGCCGCCTTTACTTTCTTTGCCGCCGAGAGAAACGCCGACAGGCCCGTACTGCTGATATACTCAAGATTCGAAAGGTCGACAATAAGCTGAGTATCGCCACGATCAATGACGGAACTGAGATGTCGATCGAAGATCGGAGAAGAAGTTGTGTCAATCCTGCCGCTTGGCGCAATTATAAGCTTGCCGTCGCGACGACTCTCGGCGATGTCCATGACGATGAATGCCTCGCGCTTCTTTCAAATCCGTTCTTTTTAGGCTACACCGCCAGCCACAGCTCCGCAACGCCCGCCATCCTTCAAGAGAGCTCCCCGTGTCGTCAGAAACGTATTCTTGTGATGTTGGCGTGTGACCTTCCGCATAGGAGGCTGTCGTGAACGAGCCTCACATGGATGATGATCTCGCCACAATCATCAGGAACGCCTTGCTGCCCCAACGCTTTCCGGTCCGGCGCGATGTCGAGCTCGGCGCGGGTGTTCGCCATTGTGACGGGTCGGTCTGTTTTCACGATAATGTGTGGCTCGCCCAGCAAATGCTGGCAGTGGCGACGGTTCGCATAGGCGGGGATGGCGTCAAAGGCGCACTCGCCGCCGCCTCGTTTCGACACCTTCTACGCGCGGCTCTTACGCTTCTCGAAAGTCCCGAGTCCGCGCTGGTTGCCTGCAGGAAGGGTTTTCCCGACGCGGATCTGGATGTGGCCGTCGTTCTGCTCGATATAGCCACCGGCACGATGGCGTCGGCAACTGCCGGGCGGGCGCGCATCGACGTGGTAGCCCGCAAGGAGGTCACCACATGGCTTGCCCCCGGCGAAATCGCATGGCTGTCTACCGGCGCTGTGCCCCCACCTTCCAGTTCGGAGATGCCGCTTGAAGGCCTGGAGCGTCTGGTCGATCGTGAGATCGAACGCGCCAAGGGTGGGTGTGCCGCCGTCGCGCTGTTTCGGTCCGATGTCCGTCCCGCCAGGACGGCGACATTCGTTATGCTCAATGACGCCCTCGCGATCCCGGGCGTTCTCAGGCAGGTCGACATGTTCTTTGCGCGTCATGCGCTCGCCCACGACGCTGTCGAGGGCATCGAGGTGGCGCTTGACGAGATTCTTTCCAACGTCACCGGTTACGCATTTCGGGACGGAAACGCGCACGAAATCCTTGTCATGCTGCGCGTCGATGTGGCAGAACTGCTGATAGAGATACGGGACGATGGAATGCCGTTCGATCCGCTCGGAATACCCCGCCCCGATCTTTCCGCTGACATTGAAGCCCGCCAAGTCGGCGGGCTCGGCATGCATTTCGTCCACACCGTGCTTGATGAGATCGGGTACCAGCGCAAGAGCGGCTGGAATGTGCTGACGCTCCATAAGCGTCTGGCGCGAACAACGCGGCTTGAGGAGACCCCACCATGAACGCAGCTCGCATGGGCGATCGGATGTTGCAAGACGCGCCGCACTGCCATGCGCCGATTCATCCGGCAGCGCCAACGCCAACGCCGACCCCGCATCCGGCCATGCCGCTCGCCATCATAAAGGGCCAGCCAAACGTCCTTATAGGCAATATGCCAGCCGCTCGCGTGTCGGACCTGTCGCAGCCGTGTCTTCTGGCCGGTTGTATGCCGGGCGGCCCCGGCATGATCGCCAAGGGCTCGGCCACGGTTCTTATAGGGGGGCTGCCGGCCGCCCGCGTCGGCGACCTGACCGCGCATACGGCATGCGTCGCCCCCATCCCCAGTCCGGTCGGAAAAATCCTGCCACCCGGTTGTCCCACCGTCATAATCGGTGGCTGAGATGCGCCGCAGCCATTTTGAAATGCTCAGGCCGATCTGCCCTGCGTGCAACAGGAGTGGGCATTCGCAAGCGCTGTGCATCAATGTGATCGAAACAGAAACGGATGACGATGTCATCGCGGGAATTCTCGGTTGCGCCCACTGCGGCCGCGAGTATCCGGTGATCGACGGTCTGCCGGTGATCGTGCCCGACGTCCGGCGCTACATCCAGGACAATCTCTTCTATATCATGGCGCGGCGCGATCTGACCCCTGCAGTCGAAAGCCTGCTGGGCGATGCGTCGGGGCCGGGCAGCGGCCTTGATTCGATACGCCAACACGTGTCTTCTTATGTCTGGGACCATTGGGGTGATCAGGACCCGCAGGAAACCGCGCCCGCCGTGGGCGACGCCTCTCCTTCGGGGGTGGCGCGGGCATTGGCTTGCGGCCTTGAGATGGCCACCGACGATTTTCCGCCCGGACCGGTGCTCGACATTGGATGCGGTGCGGGCCGCTCGGTAGTCGAGCTTGCCAGCAGGACCGGACGCCAGATTCTGGGGATCGACATCTCGATGCCGCTTGCCCGCGTTTCCCGCCGCGCGGTCGTCGAAGGCAACGTCGACTATGCGCGCCGACGGGTGGGCGTTGTCTATGACCGCCGGCGCTTCAGCATCGATGCTCCCCATCGCGAGCGGATGGACGTCTGGGTCTGCGACGTTCTCGCGCTTCCGTTCGCGCCGGAGACCTTTGCTCTCGCGGTCGGCCTAAACGTGCTGGACTGCCTGTCCGATCCGCAGCTAGGGTTGAACGAGATCGGACGCGTCGTGCGCGTCGGCGGACAAGCATTGCTGGCTGTTCCCTTCGACTGGGCCGCACAAGTCACGCCGCTTGAAGGTTGGATCGGCGGACATTCGCAGCGCGGACCGCACGACGGTGGCGGCGAAGCCCTCCTTGACCTGATGCTGAGTGACGGCCCCCTTGCGGCCGGGGCGCTGCGCAGAGGTAAGCCAACGCGCGAAGTGCCATGGCACGTGCGCTTGCACGAACGGTCCTGCATGCACTACAGCACCCATCTGGTGGCGGCACGACGCGAGGTGCAAGGTAGGCTCGACGATACCGGCACCTGAGTGACGGGCAAAGAGCGTTTGGAGGGGCGCATGAAACTCAAACTTATCCTGAAGGGACCTGACCGGCTGATGGGCGCCCAGATCGAAAAGACCATGGAGAACGGCAGCCTCGTCGTCGGGCGGTCGCCTGTCGCCGACTGGACGCTGCCAGACCCGGAGCGCATCGTATCAAAAGCGCACTGCCGCATAGACAGGGACGTCAGTGGCTTCGTGCTGACCGACACGTCGACCAACGGCGTCGAGATCGACAATGAGGTCGTCGGGTTCGGCCTTCCCCGGCTTCTGTCGGACGGCAATGTGGTGAAGCTCGGCGACGCGGTTATCCTGGTCCGACTGGAGGCTGATGCACCCTTGCAAGAGCCTACGCAATCGCCCCGCCCGGCGGCGGCCGGGGCAGGCCAGGAAGGCCCGTTCGGGTCAGCCGAGAAGGCTGCCCCTGCCAGCGCGCCGCAGCCGCCGCCTTTACAAGACGGACTAGGTCAACCCGGTTCGCCGGAGCCTATACTGGACGACTGGTGGGCACCGCAGGGATCATTTGAACCAAGCAGGAATCCGATTTCCGTGGATATCTCTTCAAATGAAGAGCAAGAGACTATTCGGAATTCCATAAAAGGCCAAGACTCGTTAGCATCCACGAGTGGTGAGGCTGTGATACTTGATTTACCTGTTGCAGGGGTCGAGTTGAGTCGCTTTATCAAAGCCGTGGAAGCAGCGGCGACGGATTTGCCGGACATCGAACGGCAAAGGTTTTGTGAACGGCTACGCGCTCTTCTTCTCGACGGGAGTAAATTCCTGCCTGAGTAATGCGTTTGTTTTTACGCTGGTTTAACGCCAGCAAGTTGCGGGGGTGGTTTCATGTCCGGTATTCTCCGGCCATGGTTGGTGTTTGCGGTGGTTCTATGCCTGTCGGGCTGTGGACTGCTCACAAAAAAACCGCCCGCCACGGAGATCGAGATCAAGCCCGCGCCGGCCGAAGCGGGGATTGATTTCATCGCGATGGCATCGCCTCTCATCAATCCGTCCCCTGACGGACAGCCTTCGCCCGTGGTTCTTAGGCTCTACCAGCTCAGCGGAGACGCGGCATTCGCAAACGCCAGTTTCAAGCAGCTATGGGAGCAGGACGAAGCAACGCTGGGGCCGACCATGCTGGGCAAGGCGGAAATCATGCTTAATCCGGGCGGCGTGGAGCGGATCAAGGCAAAGCTTGTCGAGGGTACCGTGATTGTGGCCGTCGTCGTCGGCTTCCGCGATTTTGAGCAGACGAAATGGCGCGCTATGATCCCTTTGCAAGGGGAAAAGAAACTCAAGCTGAAAGCGGAGCTCAAGACGAGTTCGGTCGACCTTGGGCCTCAGGATTGAGGTCGGGCCTGGCTGTGGGGCGGATATGATTGGCAGCGACATCTCGCGACGAGGGTACGGGGAATTACAGCATGCCGTTCGGTGACAAGGTGATCTGGTCCGAGGGCATGTTCATTCGTGCCCAGCACTTCCAGCAGAGTATCCGCTCCATGGAGCGGATGCTCGATGGGCGGGTGCGCGCGCTTCGTGCCTATGGGTGGGGTTTGGCCGAGCTCAAGCTCAACCGCGAGCTTCTGTCGATCGGCCGCTTCGCGGTGGAGCATGCGACAGGGGTATTCGAGGACGGCACTCCGTTCACCGCGCCCGACAGTGCGGACGATCTCATACCGCTGCAACTTGGCGAAAACATACGCGACACCATCGTCTACCTGACGCTGCCCATCACCCAACCCGGCAGCCGCGAGGCGGCCGGCGCGGAAGTCGACACCCTGACTCGCTACACGTCGAAGGACATCGAGATTGCCGATTCCAACAGCAGCGAGCGAGCACCCGTATCGATAACCGTCGGCAAGCTCCGGCTGCGCTACGCGCTGGAATCCAGCGAGAGTGCCGGCCTCCTCAGAATCGGCCTGGCGCGCATCCTGGAGGTCCGCGCCGACAATACCGTCGTTCTCGACGACAGCTATATTCCGCCGGCGCTCGATGCCCGGACATCACCTGTACTGACAGGGCTGCTCACCGAGATCGTCGGCCTTCTGAACCACCGCGGCGAGGCAATAGCCTCCCGACTTGCTGCCGGCAGCGCGGGCACGACAGCCGAGTTGACCGACACGCTGATGTTGCAGACGATCAACCGCTGGCAGCCTGTGTTCACGCATCTCGCCTCCATCTTTTGCGTGCATCCCGAAACGATCTTCCTGAACGCCGTCACCCTGGCCTCGGAACTCGCCACGTTCACGACGCCCAATCACCGCCCGCGTCCCTTTCCCGTCTATGACCATGAACGCCTGCAAATAACGTTTGCTCCGGTGATTGCGGCCGTGCGCCAGTCGTTGAGTGCTGTCCTCGACCGGGGCGCGTTCCTGATTCCACTGACTGAGCATCGCTACGGAATCCGGGTCGCCACGGTGTCGGATCGCTCCATCTATTCAAAATACACGTTCATTCTCGCTGCCCAATCCGACATGCCTGCCGATGCGATGCAGCGGCGGCTGGTCGGCCAGATCAAGATGGGCCCTGTCGAGCAGATAAGAGAACTGGTGAACGCCGCCCTGCCGGGGATCGCTCTGCACGCCTTGCCGGCAGCACCGCGACAAATACCCTACCATACGGGAAAAGCCTATTTCGAACTCGACCGGACCAGTGCCATATGGAAGCAAACCGGCAACTCCGCTGGACTTGCCATCCACATGGCTGGTGAATTTCCCGGACTGGAACTCGAACTGTGGGCCGTGAAGGCTTAGGATCGAATTGACATGATCGAGATGGCACATGACGTTGTCGCAATAGCCAAGGGCCTGAGAACCCGACGGGGTTTGCCGTCCTGGCTGCGCCTTTCTACAACGTTTTGTGTAGCCGTTGATGGTCGCCATCAGCTTCGCCTTTGCTTATCCGAGCGGAAGCAGACACGGCCTGATACCGCCTCAACCGGACCAACGGGCTCGAGCCTCGCGATTGGCCGAAGGTCTATTCCAGAAGGAGTGCTGCGCTGAGCGATCCTTTTTCCTATTTCTCGAAGGCCGACGACACGATCAGACAATCGCTGCCAGGGGGCGATCTGCGGCCCTCGCCCATGCGCGGCAACACGCGCAACCAGCCCGATTTCGGCGCGTTGTCGCTGGACGAGGACTTTTTCGGCGGCAGCCCGCCGTCGGGTGGCAACCAGTTCGACCAGCGTTTCGCGCCACGCGAGCGTGCTTCGGTCAGCGATGCCATGCGCCCGCGCCCCGACTCCAGCATAGACAAGGCCTTCGACCTCGCCGCGATCAACCCACTGGTGAGTGCCGCCGCCCCGCTGCTGTGGCTGGCCGGGCGTCTCAACGAGAGTGCTCCACCAGATAATATCGCCGAGTTTCGTGATCTCACCATCAACGAAATCAAACGTTTCGAAACAGCGGCCATGGCCAAGGACGTGCCCAGCCGGATCGTTAGGATCGCACGCTACGCCCTGTGTGCGACCATTGACGACATCATTCTCAACACGAATTGGGGCGGCCAGTCCGGTTGGGCCAGCGGCAGTCTGGTCAGCAGCCTCTATAATGAAACCTGGGGCGGCGAACGCTTTTACGATCTGCTTTCGCAATTGCTGATGAGCCCCGAAGACGACGTCGACGCGCTTGAACTGATGGCGATCTGCCTGGCCGTGGGTTTCGTCGGCAAATACCGTGTAGTAGAAGGCGGCCAAGGCCAGCTTACCCGGCTTCGCCACGACCTGTACCGGGCCATTCGCCGCGTGCGCGGGCCCTACGATCGCGACCTGTCGGCTACCTGGCAGGGCGTAACCGCGCCGCATAAGCCGCCGCGCATCATGGCCGACCCCTGGCTTGCCGGAATGATCGTCTTGGGGCTGCTTGCCGCATTGTGGATTTTTTCCAGCCTCAGCTTGCGCGGCAGCGTCGAGGCCGCGGCCGAGCAGATCAAAGCGCTGGCTCCGGCTACGCCGATCGTCGTCAACCATGCCGCCGTGCCCGCCATCCCCGAGCCTGTGCCTCCGACCCGGCAAACCCAGATCGAGAGGATATCGACCTTTCTGGCCGACGACATAGCGAGCGGCAGCGTCGAAGTATCGCCATCGGGAAGCTCCGTCGTCATTCGGATGCTCAAGGCTTCGTTCCCTTCGGGTGGAAAGGATATCGCCTCGGACGAAGACCCGCTGATCGGCCGCATCGGAAGCGCCCTGAACGGCGAAAAGGGGCCGATCCTCGTTATCGGGCATACCGATAACGTTCCGGTCGGCGCGGGCAGCCCGCTTGGGGACAACATGGCAATTTCGGTCGCGCGGGCCAATTCTGCTGCCGATATGCTGCGCCGGCACGTCTCCGCTCCATCGCGCGTGAATTTTGAAGGGCGAGGCGAAAACGACGCCATCGCCTCCAATGCGACCGCGGAAGGCCGCGCCCGCAATCGGCGCGTCGAATTCCAGATTCCGATGGAACCGGCGCCATGAGATCATGGTTCCGGATCAACTGGCTGGCAGGTCTTTGCCTTTCGATTGCCGCTAGTTGGGCTATCTGGAATTACGCGCCGCTCGCTGACGCCCAACTGCGTTTTGCGGCCTGTATCGCCCCGCTCGTCCTCCTGGCCTTGATCCCGGCCCTCTTGGGGCGACGCATCGGCGCCACCCAGACCCATCCGGGCTCACCTGGGTTTCGCGAGCAGCGGCAGGCAGCAATGACTTTCCTTTCCAACAGGGGTCTGCAAGGCCGCGGGGGCCGCCAATCCGTTCCGCTCTATCTGCTGATCGGCGCACCCGGCGTTGGCAAGTCGAGCTTGCTCGACAAGTCCGGGATGCGGCTCAGTATGCCCACAACCATTGGCCATGCCACGTGGTGGGTTGGGGAAGAAGCGATTTTCGTCGAAACCTCAATCGGTGCGCCTGACCAGAAACTGGGCGAGGCCTGCGAATTAATCAAGCAGTTGCGCCCGGCCCAGCCCATCAACGGAACGGTATTCGTACTCAGCCCCGCCGACCTGACACTTGCCGACCAGACCGAACACCGTGAGTTCTCGCAAAATGCCCTGCTTGGTTTGCGCGAAATCGAGGCCGTGACGGGACAGACCGCGCCCGTTTACATGCTGCTGACCAAGATCGACCTGCTTCCGGGATTCCAGGAGTTCTTCGATCGGCAAGAACCCCAGGAGCGGTTGCAACCCTGGGGTTTTACGCTGCCTTTTCGGGCTCCCGGCGTATCGCTGTCGGCGGACGCCATGAAAGAGGCCGTGTCGCACGGCTACCAGTCGCTGCTTGCAGCAATGCGCGCCCGTCTGGTCGAGTGGGTCTCACGAGAAGCCGATCCCGTACGCTGCGCGCGCATCAACGGGTTCAGCGCGCAGGTCGCAGCCCTCCAGAACACCGTCCAGCCTTTGCTGGACGCGGTGTTTACCAGCGGAGACAAGGCACATAATGGCGCGGCGCTGCGCGGTATCTTTCTGACCAGTGCTCGCCAGGAGGCGCTGTCGATCGACAGTCTTCTGCCAGAACTGTCACGGCGCTTTGCCATGCCACGGGTCGGCATGATTCCGCCTGACCTCGGCTTCGATGACGAAGATCATGGTTATTTCATCGCCGGAACGTTCAAGGACACGATCTTCAAGGAAGCCGGCCTCGTCGGTTTCCATCGCAAAGGCCACATCAGCAATTCTGTAAAGTGGGCCTCGGCCGCAGCGCTGGCGCTCGCCTGCCTCGGCACCGGTTATCTGGTTTTCCAGACCTTCGAGATTGAAACCCGATGGACGACGCGAGGCGTCGAAACGGCAGCACAGACTGACCCGATCACCAGCCCGACAACAGTTGCCGCCCTGTCGACGATCACTGCGGCTTTGCGACGTATGGACAATCTCGAGTCTGCCATGAAGAGCGAAGGCTCCGTCCTTCCGTTGATGGTTGGTCTTGCCGCTCGGCCCAAGCTCGATGCCTCTGTCGAGGAAGCGCGCGTGCGTGTGCGACGCAATGCCTTGCTGCCGAGCCTCGCAGCGTTGATGGAAACGCAGCTTGTCGACCTCGATGCGAGCGTCGAGACGATGAAGGCCCGCATCGCGCTCGCCAGCGCTACAGGTAATCCAGATGACGCGGCTCTCGTGGCATGGCTCGAAGCACAGGCCATGTTGATTCCGGAAGCAGATCGTGGCCTGTTCGTCTCGGAAAGCAAGGCTGCGATTGTCGCTCATGGCAGCTTAGCGATCGACCCGGCTTATCTCGACGCCGCGCGGCGCATGATCGCCTACAAGGAAAGCTTGTCTTGATCCTGTGGCGCAGCCTGCAGCGTGTGGGAAAGCCTCTGCTGAGGTCCGGTTCGCTGCTGACTATTGCCGCGCTTTGCCTCGTGCTACTGATCTGGCTTCTCGGTCCGTTGCTGGCCTTTGGCGAGGCGCGCCCGCTTGGTCCCGCT
The DNA here is from genome assembly GCF_054489405.1 of Mesorhizobium sp. A623. Classification (NCBI taxonomy): domain Bacteria; kingdom Pseudomonadati; phylum Pseudomonadota; class Alphaproteobacteria; order Hyphomicrobiales; family Phyllobacteriaceae; genus Mesorhizobium; species Mesorhizobium sp. A623. The sequence goes on along the minus strand of NZ_JBTMXB010000029.1, from coordinate 20,563 downwards.
TCCACCCGCTTGGCCATCATCCTGGTCATCGTCCTTGCCTGGGGCATAGCCGGCTTCTTCATACGGGCCCGCCGCAGCAGCGCCGATCAGGCGCTGCTCGCCACATTGCGCCGGCAAAAGGAAGAGGAACGGCAGGCGGCCGACCAGGTCTGCGACAAGGCGGATGTGGAATTCGCGGCCTTCCGCGATTCCGCACGCGGCGCGATGCGGTTCACGAACAGGGGGCGGTTTAATCCCTACTCTCGCGAGAATTATCGGATCCCCTGGTATCTGGTCATGGGACGAGACGGCGCGGGCAAGACATCGGCTATCCTGAATGGCGGGCTGGCATTTCCATACCAGCCCGAAACGGTGACCGATGCCCCTGCCGTCTTCCATCTCGCCGACCAGGCCGTTTTGGTCGAACTGGCCGGCCGGTTCCTCGAACAAGCGGACCGGGCGTCCTCTTCACTATGGCAGCACCTGCTTGATCATCTGCGCCGACTGCGGCCACAGCAACCGATCAGCGGCCTCATCATCACGATCAGCGCCGGCGAGCTGATGGCGATGACACCGGAATCCGGCCTCGATTTCGGCTCGGCCTTGCGCCGCCGGATCGACGAAATAACCGCTAGGCTGCGCACCCGCCCGCCCATATATATTCTCGTCACCAAGCTGGATCTGCTGGTCGGGTTCGAGGAGTTCTTCGACGCGCTGAACACCGAGGAACGCAACGCGGTCTTGGGATTTTCGCTCGACCCAACCGCAAAGGCCACCAATCCTGGCTTGGCGCTAGAGCACTTCACGCAAGGGTTCTCCGGCATCGTTGGGTCGCTGGCGCGCAATCTGCTGCTGCGGCTACAGGAAGAACCGGACGATCAACGCCGCCTCCGAGCCTTCGAGTTCCCCAACCAGTTCGCCGCGATGCAGCCGACACTGGAGTCCCTGGTGACACAGGTGACGTTTACTCATCGGTTCGAGGCGCCGCCGCTGGTGCGTGGGATGTTCTTTGCGAGCGCGACGCAGAACGGCCTTTCAGTCGACGGCCTTTCCAGCCATCTGGCAAGGAATTTCGCGCAAAAGCCCCAAAACCTGGCGCTGCGCGCCGAGAGTGCCGCTCCGCGCGCGCGCGCCTACTTCCTGCACAAGTTGGTCCACGACATCGTCATCCCGGAGGCCAGTCTCGGCGGCCTCACCCGGCCCGCGGCACTAATGATGCGGGTGCGAGGCGTTGCCGTCAATGCGCTACTGGCTTTGGGGGTCTTTGCGGTGCTCATCTTCTGGTGGCTAGGATTCACCGAGGGCCGGGCCTATACGGCAAGGCTCCAGGATGAAGTGGGCGCTGCACGGGCCAGCCTTGCGGCGGCCTCTCCCGACGGCAAGCTTCCGTCGACCTTCATGCCAGCGCTTGGCGCACTGGACGACCTGCGCAAGCTGGCGAAAGAGCAACCCGCGCGCGCGACCTTCGGCCTCTATGGAACGGCTTCGGTCGAGGAGGCGGCGCGCGCGGCCTACGATCGCGGCATTTCCGGATTGTTGCTGCCATTTGCCAGCCGCTACCTGCACGATGGGTTGGGCGACCCGAAGACGGCCGCCGCGCTACGTTTTCAGCAATTAAAACTCTATCTGATGCTGACAGGCGAGCGGCCCGTGCAGCCATCGACAGCCGCCCTGCTCGGCCCCGATTTCAGCGCCAAATGGTTGCCTTACGATCGCACGCAGCAAATCGACGAGCGGGTTTCAGAGCACCTTGCAGAACTATCGTCGGCCGCGGTGACGCCGCCGCCGTTGATGGACATGCGCCTGGTGGACCGTGCGCGCGGGTTCATGTCCGATTATACCCTCGCCCGTCTTGCCTACGATTCGCTGATTTCCATGCCCGATATCCAGCAGTTGCAATCATGGCGACCCGTTGACCATATGGGGTTATCGGGACCGCAGGCATTGTCGCGCATCAGCGGCTCGAGTTTCTGGGACGGCGTTGCCGGGCTCTATACGAAGTCTGGATTTTTGGACACCGGCTTGCCGGCCACCGGAACCGTTGCCACCGCGCTCGGTGACGACCTGTGGGTGATGGGGGCCGCCGATTCGGCGCTCGACCGGGAGAACGAAATCCAGCGCATCCGCAAGGGGATGCTCGATCTCTATCGGGTGGATTATATCCGATCATGGGACAGCCTGTTGTCCGACCTGACGATCGCCGACGGCACCAGTGCCGGAGAGGTGGCGCGGTCGCTGGCGATCATCACCGGAAGCCCTTCGCCGGTCACTGAGTTGATGCAGGCCATTGTGGCTGAGACCAACCTCGTTCCAGCCGCCAGCCCCGCTGGAGCGGACAAGCTGGCAGGCGCGCTCGCCAAGGCGGCCCCCGTGCAGGTCAAACGCATCGCCGACAGCGTGACGTTACCGCAGCGAGTAGTCGATGTCGGCAAATCCGTGACGGACCATTTCCAGGCCTTTGACAAGGCGGTCAGCGCGGCAGAGGGGCAGCAGTCGCAAGTCGGCGCGATCGTAGCCGCATTGCAACCGCTTTACGCGCAGATCAACCTTGTCGCGACAGGCGGCGACATTCTCGAACTTGGCGCTCAACCACAGACGATCCTCAACCAGTTGGGCGAACAAGTCAGCGCACTGCCCGCACCCTTGCAGCCGCTGTTTCGCCGCATTCTCAGCCAGGTGGCGGCCGTCACCGGAGGCAGTTCGCGGGCACGGTTGGCAGAGATATGGAAGACCACGGTGCTGCCGGCCTGCCAATCGACCACCGAACACCGCTATCCGTTCGAGCCGAAGAGTAGCGACGACGCGTCCATCGCCGATTTTGCTACGGTATTCGCGCCAACTGGACGGATCAATTCATTTCGTAATGACTATCTGAAGCCGTTCATCGACACGACAACCAAGCCCTGGCGGTGGCGAACCGGACAGAAGATCGGCCTCGACCTAAGCGATGAAGTGCTGGCCGGCTTCGAGCGCGCCGCCGACATCACCGACATCTATTTCGGCGCCTCTGCGACGCCAGCGATCAAATTTACGGTTTCGCCGGTGCAGTTGGACCTCAAGGCACGCGCCTTGCAGTTCGATGTCGGCGGACCGACCCTCGTCTATACGCACGGCCCGCTGACGCCGACGGAATTCGGATGGCCGCCGCAGCCCGCCGGTGCCGAAGCGGTCCTGTCCATGACCCCGGAACTGGACGGCGAGCGCAACGCTCTGAGGCGCCAGGGTCCATGGGCGCTCTTCCGGTTATTCGATGCCGGCCATATCCTGAATCCCGACGCCACCGATGTGGTGCCCTACGGCTTTACGATCGGCAGTCGAAAGGCGGTGCTCGATGTAACGGTATCGGCCGCGAGGAATCCATTCGCCAAGGACACCCTTGCGGATTTCAAATGTCCGGTGCTGTGACGCCAGCGGCAGGCTCCGTTGACAGGCGGCGGCACGCTGATCATCTTCACGCGTCAGCGAAGGTATCCGCCTCGCCAGTGTCTCCAGCAGGAACTCACCTAACCCATGTCGGATGATCTGCTCCTTCACTATAACCGTGAACTGCTCAATATCCGACGAGCGGCGGCGGTCTTTGCAGCCGAGAACCCGCGCATCGCCGGCCGGCTTCGTTTGTCGGAAGACGCCGTCGAGGACCCCCATGTCGGCCGGTTGATTGAGGCATTCGCCTACCTGACCGCGCGCATCCGCCAAAAGCTGGACGACGACTTTCCCGAATTGACCAGCGCGATGCTTGGCATCCTCTATCCCCATTTCGACAAACCGATCCCCTCCATGTCCATCGTGCAGATGGAACCACAGCCGGACTTGCCGGACAGCCATGAGGTTCCCGCCGGAACGTTGCTCGACACGGAACCGATGGAGGGCGAGCGATGCCGCTTTCGCACCGCATCCACCGTGTTGCTACATCCCCTGACGGTTCGTTCAGCAACTTTGTCGGGCCGCCCGATCACCGCGCCGGACACCCCGCGCAGTCAAAATGCCGCCGCCTGCCTGCGCCTGACACTGGAGATGACGTCTCCCGACGCCAGCTTTGAGAAGAACGCGCCAGAGCGACTGCGCTTCTTCCTGCGCGGGCAACCACAACTAGTCTATCCGCTTTATGAACTGCTGCTCAACGACACCATCGCCGTCGCTTTCGCGGAAGGTGCGAACGATCCAGACGTCGCTGTGCTCGATGCTTCCGCCTTCTCGCCCGGAGGCTTCAGCGAGGAGGAGGGCCTGCTGCCCTATGAGAAGGGGTCTCATCTCGGCTTCCGTATCCTCACCGAATTTTTCGCCTTCCCGGAAAAATTCCTGTTCGTGGATCTGGCCTTTCCGCCACGAGCAAAGCTTGCGGGCAAGAAGGGGACCCTTGATGTCTTCGTCTATCTGAAACGGCCCTGGCCGACGTTGGAACGATCGCTCGATGCAACGGCTTTCGCGCTTGGCTGCACGCCGATCGTCAATCTGTTTCCTCAGACCGCCGAACCCATCGCCGTCAACCATACGACCAGTGAGTACCGCGTCGTGCCGGATAGCCGGCGGCCGCGTGCCATGGAAGTTTATAGCGTCGACCAGGTGACGGCCTCGGATTCCGGCGGTCACAGGCGCGATATCCTGCCATTTTACAGCGTCCAGCATAGCCGGAACGATCGCCATGGTAGCCAGGAGAACGAAGAGCCGGTCTGGTGGCTCGCTGCTCGACGTCCCTCAAGTGCGGACAACCCCGGCAGTGAAGTCTACCTCTCGGTCGTAGACCCCGAATTCTCGCCGGCGGCCCAGCCGGATCACGTGTTGTCCGTGGAAACACTTTGCCTGAACCGCAACCTCCCCGAGCGCCTGCCGTTCGGCGGTGGCCAGCCGGTCCTGCACATGGTCAATCCGGCGCCCCTGGTCAAATCCCTGCGGCTGTTGACGGCGCCGACGCCTACGATGCGGCCGGATCATGGCAAGGGTGCGCGCTGGCGGCTAATCTCCCAATTATCGCTTAATCATCTGTCGCTGGTGTCGGATGGCGGCGTGGACGCGCTGAAAGAAATACTTCTATTGTACGATTTCCGCGATTCGGCTGAAACGCGAGCTTTGATCGACGGCCTTCTTTCCCTGTCGTCCAAGCCTGGCGCGGCCCGGGTCAAGAGTCACGGACAGACGGCGTTCTGCCGGGGCATCGACGTGACAGTCACCTTCGACGAAGGTAATTTTTCCGGCAACGGGGTGTTCATGATGGCAAGCGTTCTTGAACGCTTCCTCGGCCTCTATGCCAGCGTCAATTCCTTCTCGCGACTAACCGCCCTGGTAAAAGGCCGTAGTGGAGTTCTCAAGACATGGCCAGCCCGCGCCGGCGACCGAATTCTTCTCTGAAGTCGGACCTTTTCGAGCGTCCGTACGCCTTTGATTTCTTCCAGGCGGTACGGATCATCGAAGCGATTGCCTCCGAGGAGGCTCGATCCTCGGGGGCGGCCCTGCCGGATCCCGTCGGCCGGGGCGTCGATTCGAAGAACGCGTCAATCAGCATCCACGCCGCCGTCCCGCTGGGTTTTGCGGCGACCGAAGTCAATGCCGTCAAGCGCCCGCGCAACGGCGGCCCGGTAGAAATAACGCAATCCGTCGTCGGGCTGACCGGACCGTCCGGCGTACTGCCGCATGCGTTCAGCGAGATGGTCCATATCAGCGTACGCGACCGCAATCCGGGGCTGCGTGAGTTTTTTGATCTGTTCAACAACCGCCTTGCCGGCCTTCTCTACGATGCCTGGGCCAAATATCGCGTCACGGTCGAGTTGGAGCGAAGCCAACGCTTATCGACACAACGGCCGATCGAAGATGCGTTGCGGGCGATCGTCGGTATCGGTACGCCGGCACTTTCAGGCCGGATGGAAACGCCTGACGCGACCCTCGTTCATTTTGGCGGATTGCTTGGCAGGATCGGGCGGTCGTCCACCGCGGTCGAGCGCATCATGTCGGGCACACTCGGTTATCAGGTAAAGGTCGAGCAGTTCCACGGCGAATGGCTTCCGATCGATGTCGATGACAGAACTCAGCTTCCAGGTCCCGGTGTTCCCGAGGGCGCCTATTGCAGGCTAGGCGAAGACACGGTCATGGGAGAACGCACATTCGATATCCAGTCTTCGGTGCTCCTCGATGTCGAGCCGCTGCATTATCCGGTTTTCCGCTCCCTGCTCCCGGACGGCACGCAGGCAAAGACGTTCACCGACCTGGCGGCGGTCGCACTGGGACCCGACAAGGCCTACCGTGTCCGTCTCGGGTTGCTGCCGGATGAAATCCCGCCGCTTACCTTGACTGACGACCGCGACGATCCGGCGGCAAGTCGCCTCGGTTGGAATACATGGCTCAATACGTCGATGGCGCGCAGCCAATCGGTGGCGGCGGAGTTCAGCCCCGATCCGCACCTGCGCTGAAAAGGACCCCAGCATGATAGCGTGGCAAGACGGTTACGTTTCTGATATCGAATATATGCCGGGCTTCTATCGGCAGCAGATGCCGGTCCATCTCGATACGGTCTGCATGCTGCGCAATATCGAGCCGCCGGTCACGCCAGGCGCGTCATTTCGGTACTGCGAACTTGGGTGCGGCGTCGGCGAGAGTGCACTGGCAGTCGCCGCCGCGAACTACAAAAGTGAAGTATGGGGCTTCGATTTCAACCCTGCCCACATCGCGCGCGGAAGGGAGCTGGCGACGAGGAGCGGATTGAAAAACATCCGCCTGGAAGAAGCCTCGTTCGAACAGCTTGCCACCAACGATCCGTTTGGCCTCCCCGCATTCGACTATATCACTTTGCACGGCGTCTGGTCGTGGATCAGCCTGGAAAACCGCGCCCATATCGTACGCTTTATAGACCGTACGCTTAAACCCGGCGGCGTTGCCTATGTTAGCTACAATGCATTGCCAGGCTGGACGCAGTCGGTGCCGACACAGCGGTTGCTAGCGATGCTGGCCAAGCTGGAAAACACCCACAGCGACGTTCAGATAAGCAAAGCCCTGGATATGGTTCGCCGCATATCCGACGCAGGTTCGGCTGCATTGCCGGTGGAAATCCTGGAAGTGCTGAAGAAAGAACGCGACAAGGGCAATGTCGCCTATCTCGCGCACGAATATCTGAATGAGCACTGGGCGCCTTGTTACCAAACCGATGTCGCCGAGGATTTTGCCGCCGCCAAGATGGAGTTCGTGGGATCCGCCAACATTTTGGAGAATTTCCCGGACTTGTCGCTCAAGCCCGAACAGCGCGCAATCATCGAGGAGGTCCCCCATTCTCTTCGCGAGACCGTCGGCGACTATTTCATGATCCGCACCTTTCGTCGCGACGTTTATATACGCGGCGCACGTACCGTTCCGAAGCACGTTCGCGAGAACCGCCTGCGCCAACAAAAGCTGAAGCTCGTCATCCAGCCGTCAGGGGTGCATCGAGAGATCAAGATACCTCTCGGCGAAGCGATGCTGAACGAAGGGTTCTATGGGCCGGCCTTGCGCGCGCTAAGTGAGCGCCCGTGCACGATCGGCGAACTGCTCGATCTTCCGGAAGCCGAGGGCTCCACCGCCTCACCGCGCGAGATCATCGGCATGCTGATCGGCTCACATCAGGCAATGGCTGTTATCAACCCGGTAACGGAAGAGGCCGTCGAGGCTGCACGTCTCTACAATGCGGCTCACCTCGCGGACTGCGCGGACAACGGCCGTACCGTCACGGCGCTGGTGGCACCGGCGGTCGGTTCGGCTGTAACGGTGACGGTTCTCGAAATGCTCGCTTACGAGGCGCTGGCCGCAGGTACGCCCGCAGAAGCGGAAGCGCTTGCCCAGGCAAGCGCGCAGTTGCTGCTGGAACGTGGTGCAACGCTCCGTCACAAGGGCGAACAAGTCGAAAGCGATGATGAAACGATGAGAACCCTGCGCGAGAACATGGAGAAGATCATTTCGATCTCCCTGCCGATGTGGCAATCTTTGGGGGCAATCTAAGTCCCATGTCGGGAAGATTCATGCCAAGCTTGAGCTCGTGGGGTCTCCCCCTGCCCGATTGGGCGCGTCGGCGCCAGGCTAGGTGATGGACACCATGGACGGCGACCTGATCCCGTACCGGGAAATGCGCTTGCTGCGGGAAGGTAGCATGACGACGGCTTTTCACGCAGTCGATGCCGATGGCGCAGAAGTGATTGTCAAGCGACTTAACCATGTGAAAGACGCCGCCGTCGACCTGCTCGGGGTCAGGCGTTTCGAGCGCGAAATCGCTTTGTCCATGATGGTTGACCACCCCGGATTGGCGCGGGTGACCAGCCACGGCGCCAACTGGATCGCCTTTGAATACCTCGAACATCCCGCAGCCAACGACGAACGGAAAAAATCATTGGCATCTCCCACAGGCATCAGCCGCCTGATCGGGGATTTGGCCGATATCCTAGCCTACCTGCATTCGCGTGGCGTCGTCCACCGCGACGTGAAGCCCGCTCACGTCATGTTCCGTGGAAACCAGCCTGTCCTCATCGATCTGGGGGTCGCTGGCCTCATGGGCGATGATCCACTCGACGGGACTGAACTGATTGGCTCGCCCGCATGGATGGCGCCGGAACAGATCGCCGGTGCAAAGGCGGCGCCGTCCGCCGACATCTGGTCGCTATGTGCAGTTGGCGTGGCACTGGTGCGCGGCAGGCCGCTTTTCAGTGGCTCGGCCGAAGGGGTCCTGAACCGGAGAAGGAATGAAGCGCGCGAACTGATTTGCCTGTCGGACTACCTTGAAGATGCCCCCGATCTTAAGGCGCTTTTGGAGGCCGGTTTGGGCGAGGCTAGCACACGCCCCAGCGCCGCGGCGATTGCTGCAGCACTGGGCCTCGTGGCGGGTTGACCAGTACCGTCGTGCGCGCGTTCGACCTTGAACGGCGGAAAAGCTTTCCATCGAGGCATTGAAGTGGCTCTGCCGCAAACTCGAAATTGAGATACGGAAAGGCTTCCTGCTCAGTTTTTACGCGGCCAGGATTTCGAACGTCGCCGGGGCGAAGCGTTGGCACGAGGACACGGCGCAGATAGATTAGGAACCCCTTCGCCATCCATCGCGCCGTCCAAGAGCCAGGAAGCGACGATCCCGTCGAGGCGTAGGTCGTGGACTTCCAGTGTCCATGGGGCACGGCTACCCGGCGGATTCAAACGGTCGTGCAACACCAAGAGATTGGAGGTTGCAATGACGGTTCACCAACGCGCTTCGGATCGGTGCACTCGAAAGAAGCTAGGGACGCCCGGGCGTCCGTTTCTTGCAACGCTAGGTCCAGTGTCAGTCCGATGGCATCATCCGGCTTTGTGCAAGTCGCAATACACAAGGGCTTGAACCCCATCCTCTTCTGGAGCACACTGTGCGACAAGCACTTGGGGGGGGGAGACAGAGATGACGCTGCTGCTTTGGGCAAATCCATCCACAAACAACAAGTTTGGCAACAAACACCTTTACGTCGTGGGCGGGGCTGCTAGTCTGCAGCAACTCATAGACGAGGGTCGCAAGGTCTTTTCTGCTCGCCTTGAGGCTTACCGCATGCGTGGACGGAAAAGCGTCATGGCTAAACAGCTAAAAGAAACTTATGGTAGCAGCACAGCAGTCACCTCAAACACATTGATAGTACTGAATTCCGGAGGCATTCAAGCTCTCGAGTCGGAGATAAAAAATAAAGGATACAAAACTGGATACTATACAGTAAAATCAGGAGTTATATTTAATGTTACTGGAAGTGGGTGCAGTGAAGGCTTGGTCGCGAAATTGCATTTGGCCGTCCGACCCTGCCTTGGTGGCCATGAAGTTTGGCACCTGGAAGGAGCGGAGCTTAAGGCCAAGCTGAAGTCGAACGTACCTGTTGCGGCCTATTCTCAGGTGACCGTTACTTCCGCTCCCGGTGATAACGGTATATTGGGGCTTCATTATACACCGACGGTAGGCCAATTGGCCGCCGCCAAAGCTGGACTCAAGCCAGTAACTCCCCGCGTGAGCAGTGGACTACCTGCACCGTCAGAGATTGGGAATATCAAACTTATCGACCTAAGTTTTCTGGACGACTGAGGGTCTACAAGTCGGCGAACGAAACTGTCCGTCATCAGAATATTCAGCGCAGATTGTGGTGCTCCCAGCAAAATCGGCATTGGTGCAACGAGGCTACCGCATAGATCTTTGACTTTGTAGGCTGATCAGCGGATGCGCTCGGACACTGGCCTTACGACCAGCATGTTGCGGTTGGCGATTTCGATGTGAATGGCGATCTCGTTCTGCTGGGCGCCGAATGTGCGGGATGTGAGTTTGCCGTCGTTGATCCTCTTGATGCGGGAGATGACGGTTTCGACCAGTGATCGTTTGCTGTATCCGTGTCGTCGCTGCCACGCCATTCGTCCATGGCGAGCGATCTCCGCGGCATGTTGTGCTCGCTGGCCGCCGCCATACGATTGGCCCTTGTCGGGGATCGACGGCTTGCCGGGTGGAATGACGATCTTGGGCGGCGACTTCACAGGCCGCGCCAAGCGGATCGCCTGATAGACCGGCTCTCCGTCGTAAGCGCCGTCAGCGATCACGGTGCGAATGTTGCCGCCGGAGTTGGCGACAAGAGCGCCGATCATCGCAGCGTCCGACGTATCGTCGTCCGTCAGTTCATGGGCGATAATCTCGTTGCCGTCGGGGTTTGCCGAGATGTGCAGTTTGCGCCAGGAGCGGCGCGTCTCGCCATGTTTCTTCCTTGCCCACTCGCCTGCGCCAAAGAACTTCAAGCCGGTGCTGTCGATCACAATGTCGACTGGCCCCTTGCGCGGCCAGCGGTACTCGTGAACACAAACCGTCCGCCGGCGTCGAGCCAAGGTGGTGTGATCTGGAGCCGTCAGATCGAGCTCCATCAACGCCATAAGCGATCTGACAAAGCCTTCGGTCTGGCGTAGCGGAAAACGAAGCATCGCGCCGAGGATCAGCGTTGTCTCGATGGCGAGGTTGGAGAAGCGGCTCTGACCGCCAGGCGTCTTTCGGCACTCAGCGCGCCAACCGGCGATCGCATCCTCCGAAAATCAGAGCCTGATGTCGCCACGACGGATCAACCCCGCATCGTATCCTGTCCAGTTTCGAACCCGGTACGTCGCCTTCGGGATCCGATGACGGCGAGCTCGATTGAATTTGAACGGCATGCGACAGCTCGGCTGGGTTTCAACGAGAACGCCCATACCATCACAGCGGTATCAATGCACCAACGCCGTTCCCTGCGTGACCGCTCCGCCACGAGGCCTTATCGGTGACGGGTGCCAGCAGTCAGCCGTTCGCGATCTTGCGTGGCCGTCCGCCCTTCGCGCCATTAGCCCGCGCAGCTCGGGCCTTCGCTGCGGAAGTCGTGCGACCAGCTATCCGGGCCAGTTCGCGGGTCATCCAATCTCGGGTTCCGAAAATCCCGCTCACAAGTGCCGGCACATAAAGATCGACGTCCAGATCCGGCCAGTGAAGATTAAACCCTATGCCGTCAACTTCTACTTTGGCGAGACCTCTAGCGTCGGCTCCTTGCAGGTCCTGAATAAGCTGCGCCGGGAACCCATAGGTGCAACCATTCACCAGTTCGAGTTCGACACGCCCCGTTGTGGTATCATAGCGAACTGTTTTAGCGCGCGGTTCCGACTCGAGCATCATCTTGCCACGTGCTTCAGCGGCTTTGAAATCCATATCAGTCGTTCCGGCCATGGATCCGTTCCCATTCCTTGAGGAATTCGTCGCGACGTTCAGCCGCCTCTGACAGCAGACGGCGCATATCCGACTGCTTGATGCCGACGTTGTAAATCACCTCCGGTTGTCCATCCCGGCCCGTCAGATTGATTTTCGCCTGCCGGGTCCAGTGATATGGCCGTGGGCGGGCTCGTGATCGAGCGTGTAGATGACGAACCGGAATCCGAATGCGCGGTGGATAACAACCATATCGTTATATAACCCATCGGATGGGTTAATCAAGCCCAACGATGCCGCGCCACAGGCAGAAAGGGCACGTCCCTTCGGAACCAGGCACTACTCCGCTGCATAGCACTCCACGGAACTCCGTGCCGGGTCTCCGCGCAGTCGCGTGACGATCCTTCGTGCTGCCGGCGAAATCTCGCCGACATAGCGCGGCCAATTTGCGCCGCGTCACTTCCACCGTAGGCATGGCCAAACTGGCCGACAGCATCGAGGTCCACAGACTGATTCAGAACATCACCGTTCGAAAGATGAAGTTGGAGCACTTTAAACGACACCGTCCCAGATTGCCCGAGATGACCATAGCTTGAAATCATCAACTTTGGCTTCGGTATCGGATCAAATCATGCCTGGCATGGCTGGGGCAAGACTTCACGCTGCCGTATCCGCTGGGCGGCATATGCCAGCACGAAACAGATTCCGATGCACCAGACGGCCATCCACAGCATTTATGTCGGCAATGTTATGCCGAGATCGGTCAGCACTCCGGTGATGCCGGGGCCAATGGCGCTGGCCAGCACCATGGCCGAAACCGTGATCGCCCGAATGCCGCCCAGATTTTCGACGCCATAGACTTCCGGCCATAGCGCGCCCAGATGCGTGGAAGTGAACCCATTGCTGACACCGACGAGCAGCATGAAAACATAAAGCCCCCAGATCGGCGTGATCAGCCCCACAGCGAAGGATGCAACGGCAAGCGGCAGCAAGAAGAAGGGCAACAGCCTGAGCGCTCCGAAGCGGTCGACGGAGATAGCCACATACGAATCCGAAAACGATCGTGGTCACCGACATCACGGCAAAAGACGTGGCAAACACCAAGGAGTCGTAGCCGCGCAGCTCGATCAGATACCCCTGATGGAAGAAGATGACGGTGACGATGAAGGCGGGTGCCAGCGTACCGGTGAGCAGCAGGTAAAGGATCGGATCCCGTACCACCTCGCCACGCGTCCAGTCACGCGCCGTGCGTGACATGGAGACTTTGGCTTCCCTGGATTGAGGCTCGCGTTCCACCCGCATCAGCGCCATGATGGCGGGCATGCCGACAAACAGAACTGCGGCCGCTGAAATATACCAGCCCATGCGCCAGTTACCCGTCGCCCCGACGATCAGTACCACGATGGCGGGAGTACGGCGGAGCCGATCTGTTGCCCGGGCGTAATGAGGGACATCGCACGACCGCGGTTGGCGACGAACCAGCGTCCTATCTCTGTGAAAGCGATTTCCGTCATCATGCCTTGGCCAAAGAGGCGCAAAAGGTAGAGTGCGAGCGTCAGGATGATGACATTTGGCGCCATTGCCAACAAGACACAGGCAAATGCGAGCCCCGGCATCGTGAAGCGCACTACCTTCCAGCCGGGCATCAGATCGAGCGTCCGTCCGAGCCATGGCAGGGTCATGGCACTAGCGAGGGTGGCAAGCATGTAGATGCCGCCGAATGAACCGCCGGACAGGTGAAATGTTTCACGCAATTCGTTGCCCGACAGGCCGATGAAAAACGTCTGCCCGAAAGACGAAAACAGGGTCAGGAGAAAGCCGCCGCCGATCCAGCGGCCGTTCTTTTGCAAGAAATCGAACATGGCGGGGCTGTAGCCAATTAATCCGGAAAACGAAAGCGGCTCTCTATTATCTGGAGACGCAATTCAGAATGTCCTTCTCGCAGACCGGAGTGTTGCGTCGAATCTCCGGGTTCTTGAGCCAATCCCGGTACAGGTAGCGAAACTCGACGTCCTTATAGGATGGGACGGCCGCCTTCTTGCTCGTCCGGCTTGCGGCCAAGGCCTCAGGCGTCACGACAAGGTGAGGAGAAACCAGTTTGTAAACCCACGGTTCCGCGCCCTTCTTTTTCTCGAAGACCTGCGCGTGAAAATATGGATCATCCTGCGGCGCATCAGGATTCTTGTAGACCGTCGCCCACTTCATCGATTGTCGTGTCACAGACAGGATGATGGTTTCGGTTTGAACCTGCGCGGCCGCTGTCACGGCACCTGTCAGGCAAAGCACTATGGAAATCGAGAGGGTTTTCACAAGGTATATCAGCACTTTCTTGGCAATCGCCGGTTTGCCTCGGTGACCGGGAAACTATATATAGCCATCTAATCTCAAAAGACGATTGGAAGATGCAATGTCCGACACCAACAACGACGCGATTGTAGAACTTACCGCTGACGTGACTTCGGCCTATGTTTCAAATAATCCCGTCGCGGTGTCAGAGCTGCCTGCATTGATCTCGCAGGTTCACCAGTCGCTGTCAGGTTTAACGGGAACGGCGACCGAGCCAACTGTCGACCCGCACAAGCCTGCCGTGAACCCCAAGAAATCCGTGCACGACGACTTCATCATCTGCCTGGAGGACGGGAAGAAATTCAAGTCGCTGAAGCGTCACCTGATGACCCACTTCAGCCTGTCCCCTGACGAATATCGGGTGAAGTGGAATTTGCCGTCGGATTACCCGATGGTCGCCCCAGCTTACGCTGCAGCACGGTCGGCTCTCGCCAAATCAATGGGTCTCGGCCGCAAGCCCAAGGAAGCCGCTCCGGCACCTGCGCCGAAGAAGCGGGCTCCCCGCAAGGCGAAGGCGGCGGCTTAGTCCCTGATACAAAAAAGAGCGGGTCATCCCCGCTCTTTTCCGCTGCGCTGAATTTGCCCGTTATAGGCTGCGATTATCGAAGCTATGAGAGACCGTTTGAGAAGACGTCAGAGCCAAATCAACCCACAGCCATCCATGGCGCGGTGAGATGCACGGAAGCCCCCTGCCCTCCCCGTTGCCTCGTAAATCACAGCCGGCGCATCAAGTTGATGGGCGTACACTAGGATGAGACGACTGCTCTTATGGGAATTCATCAGTTTCGCCTCCAAAGGCGCCCTTAGCGTTCAGAATCACCCGGGCGGCAGCTTGCTACCTCGCCGGACCTTGGCGGCCGGGACATGCATTGGACGGGGTTCAAACTCGCTTAAGGGGATAGTTTTCGTGGGCCATTGCTCGGACGCTGTTTTGTCCGCAGACAAAATCGACAAATAACGTAACGTAATCAATTGGATGATTCCTTACTGGTGGTGCTGCTGCCTTTTGACAGTTAACGTCTTGTTAACTTTAAAGTTCTTGCCGGGGGCGACGAATCGGGCATAATCACGGTTAGTTGGTGTTATCGCGCCAAAAATCGTTTTTAGGATAGCTCGATCGAATGAAGGTGAGTTCGCTTGTCATGACGAAAACGCCGTTGCATTTCGAGAAGCATATTCTCGAACAAGGCGATTTGATTTCCAAGAAGTTGCATCTGCTTTCCATGCAGCGCTTTCCTCCGCTCGCGAAAAAAAGCCTGCGTTCGTTCTCTCTGGCAGAGGTTGCCACCTATCTTGGAGTCTCTCAAAGCCATTTGAAAAAACTGCATCTGGAAGGCAAAGGCCCGGCGCCTGAAACTTCTTCTTCCGGAAGGCGCTCTTATACGGCCGAGCAGATGCTTGAGCTGCGCCAGTATCTGGACCAGCACGGCCGTTCCGATGCCCGTATGTATGTTCCCCGTCGTCGGCCCGGTGAGAAGCTTCAGATTCTCGCTGTCGTGAATTTCAAGGGTGGCAGCGGGAAGACGACGACGGCGGCTCATCTTGCTCAGTATCTCGCTCTCACCGGCCATCGCGTGCTCGCGATCGATCTCGATCCGCAGGCATCGCTTTCCTCGCTGCACGGGTTCCAGCCTGAACTGGATCAGACCAAATCGCTCTACGACGCGATCCGGTATGATGACGAGAAGGTCCCGCTTTCCGAAGTCACAAGGCCAACCAATTTCCCCAACCTCGACATCGTCCCGGCGAACCTTGAACTTCAGGAGTTCGAATACGATACGCCCCTCGCGATGACGGACAAGACATCCAATGTCGGCCGGGCGTTCTTCACGCGGATTTCGACGGCGTTGATGGAAGTCGATGACCGCTACGACATTGTCGTCATCGATTGTCCACCGCAGTTGGGCTATCTGACGATCACCGCTCTGACCGCCGCGACGTCGGTCTTGATCACGATCCACCCGCAGATGCTCGATGTCATGTCGATGGGACAGTTCCTGCTGATGCTTGGCAACATTCTCGAGCCGATCAGAGCAGCGGGGGCCGCGGTTAATCTGGAATGGTATCGCTATGTGATCACCCGTTTCGAGCCGATGGATCAGCCCCAAGCCCAAATGGTGGCCTTCCTGCATACACTGTTTGGCGAATTCATCCTCAAGAACCAGATGTTGAAATCAACGGCGGTGTCGGATGCCGGGATTACCAAGCAGACGCTCTACGAGGTCGAAAAGAACGCCATGACCCGCTCGACCTATGAGCGGGCCATGGAAGCATTGGATGGCGTGAACGGTGAAATCACTGCCTTGGTCCATGAGGCTTGGGGTCGTTGATGTTGTCGGCTGACAAAATCGGCGTTTTCGCTAGCCAGTTCAATTGGCTAGGCGGTACCTGGAGGTAAATGAAATGGCACGTAAGAATCTTCTTGCAGGCCTGGTCGATTTGGAGCCCTCCGACAAGGTGTCGTCTGTCTCAGCCGTGACCTATCCGGTTCGCGGAGCTTCGAAATCCATGATCCGGTCTGTCAGCGAGCTGGCCAAACAGGCTGATGCGTATCTTGAGGGCGAACACGTCGTCGAACTCGATCCAGAGTTTATCGACGGCTCATTCGTATCCGACCGCATGGGAGACGACGGGGGGCAGTATAAAGATCTGCTGGAGGCGATCCGGGAGACAGGGCAAGACTCCCCGATCCTGGTCCGTCCGCATCCCGGTATCGACGGTCGATATATGATTGTTTTTGGCCATCGCCGGGTGCGCGTTGCCAAGGAACTCGGGCGCAAGGTGAAGGCGGTCGTAAAGGCCATCGACGACAGAACCCATGTCATAGCACAGGGGCAGGAAAATTCGGCCCGTGCGAACCTGACTTTCGTCGAGAAGGCGATGTTCGCCAAGCGCCTTGAGGACTTGAACTACGACAGGGAGGTCATCGGTGCGGCATTGGCATCAAATGCCGCTGCCATCTCCAAGATGGTGTCTGTCGTCACAAGGATTCCGGTAGCCATCATCAACAAGATCGGACCGGCTCCGGCGGTCGGCCGTGAGCGATGGGTTGAGTTGTCATTGCTCGTCGGCAGGAAAGCCGATGCCGTTGACGGCATCGTGTCCAATCCCGGATTCGGACAGTTGGAAAGCGACGAGCGCTTTGAGCGGTTGTTCACGGCTCTGAATGCAAGAGGGATGCCGGTCAGGAAGGTCGCGGCCAAATCTGAGGTTCGAACTTGGGCGCCGAAGGACAACTCGGTTAGCGTCAGCGTAAAACGTAGCGGGAAGACAGCGACGATAGCTCTTGGAGAAGCTAACGGAACGCGCTTTGCCGATTGGATTTCCAGCAACTTGGGCGATCTCTATGAATCGTTCAGGAAGTCGGAAGGAGACTAGAAACCGCAAAAGAAAAAGGCCCCCGAACGGCGAGCCGTGGAAGCCTCTCTCAAACCCTTGCAAGTCTGAGAATCACATTTCCACGAATCAGTGTCAAGCGTTTTGACGTCGAAGTCGGCGAGCGGGTATCTTTTGCCTAACTGAAGGCGAAGAAGGAAATGGAAACGGGAATTGCAACGACTCCCTTTGGGAGCCGAACGATGACGCTTGCCATGTTGGCAGCGCAGAAGGATTCGCAAGAAATCCCTGAAGGGAAGGCCGTCGACAAATGGCAGGTCTACCGCGACCTCTGCGAAGGCAAGAGCCTTGTCGGTATCGGGGACCGGTCACTGGCCGTTCTGGCGGGCTTGCTGTCGTTCTATCCGGATAACGAACTGTCGGAAGAGAACGGCCTGATTGTTTTTCCGTCGAACAGACAGCTGTCACTCAGGGCACACGGGATGGCGAATGCCACGCTGCGGCGACATCTGGCGGCGTTGCTGGATTGCGGTCTCATTACTCGGCGGGATAGCCCGAACGGCAAGCGATACGCACGTAAAGGCAGGGAAGGGGGCCTTGAAGATGCCTTTGGTTTCTCTCTCGCACCGCTTCTCGTGCGCTCCGAAGAGTTTCAGCAAGCGGCCGAACGTATCCGAGCGGAGAACCGTGGCCTCAAACTGATGCGCGAGCGGATCACGCTGCATCGTCGTGACATCCATAAACTGATCGAGGCAGCGATCGAGGAAGCCGTCCCTGGCGACTGGGAAGGTCTGTGGAGGCGTTTCCGTGAGGTTGTGGAGGCTATCCCGCGCAAAGCCGTCCTACACGAGATGGAGGCCATCGTCGGCGCCTTGGCGACCGTTCGCGAAGAAGTGGACATGGTGCTGGAAAGCTTCATGAAAAGTCAGAATCCGAGCGGCAATGAGTCTCATAATGAGCCGCAGCAATCTGACTCAAACACAGATGCCTTATTTGAACTTGAACCTGCTTCCGAGAAAAGCGGGGCGATGGTCGAGCCCGAACGGGGAACGCAGGAGCCGCCGAAAGGGTATCCACTAGGATTTGTGCTGAAGGCCTGCCCAGAAATAGTCGAATACGCGCTGGACGGGATCGGCAATTGGCGTGATTTGCTGGCAACAGCCGCCCAGGTGAGGGGATATCTCGGGGTTTCGCCGTCGGCGTACGAGGATGCCTGCCACGTCATGGGGCCGGAAACCGCGGCGATTGTCGTCGCCTGCATCCTGCAGAGGGCGCAGCACATCAATTCGGCGGGCGGATACCTGCGGGCGCTGACGGAAAAGGCGAGGGCAGGCGAGTTTTCGGTTGGCCCGATGCTGATGGCCGCGTTCAAATCGAATGGGGCGACGTCGAGGATGGCAGGGTAGGAGGTCAACATGCAGAGGCTCAAGACCGTTAAGCGCTTGTTTCCGGTAGTAGAAAGCGGTGAGAAGACCTCAACCATCAGGTGGCGAGAGCTGAGAATCCAACCCGGGCTCATGATCTACGAATGTGACACCGATCCGAGAAAGGCAGTCACGGTTTTTGTGACCTCGTGTACGGACATGCCGCTCTCGCAGGCGGCAGCGTTCGTCGGGCGAAAGGATGAGTGGCCCGATGACGTCATGTTCGCTGGCATGCGTGAGCATTACCCGGAAATCGAGCTGACAGACATCGTACAGGTGGTTGAGCACCTTACTCCGGAGCGGACCAGGAAAATGTCGGCCTATGGCTCACTTTGATTTGGCCGCCCGCCTGAAATCGATGATTTCGGCCTGCCTGTACGGCTTCGAGTGTTCGGCCGTCGCCACGGCTTCGACCAGGATGTCGATCGCCAGGCGGGATTTCTGGCTAGTTTTATCGTCGCCCGACAGTTGGAGCCAGGCTTGCTCGAGGAGCTCGCGCGCATGGCCGAAATTGGATTGCATATGTCGTCTCCAAATCGCGCCCACCGCGTCGGAAGAGGTGACAGAGCCGGGAACACGGACGGTAAACGGCCGAGCTCGCATTCGTCTTAAATGGTAGACAATCGCCGTTAGCTTCCAAGGATGCCGATGGATTGTTGAGCGAAATCAGACGGATGGTAATCTCCGGCGGCCGAGCAGAACGGGTGGACACTTATTGTGGACGGCTGGCGGCCAAAATTGAGGGCGAGGTTTTGAGCTACCTCCAAATAATGTCCAATAATACTCGTGGGTCTGGGCAGACTCACGGGGCGGGCGAAGCACGGTACATTCACGGGCGATGATCATGGCGCTGTTGCTCATCAAGTTGGATGCTTCCAGGGGAGGGAGGTCGTAAAGTGGCGGTCTAGGTAATGGATACCATGCCAGCGGATGCCATCTTGATGGCAAGTTAAAGGTGGCCTATATTCGGGACGAAGGAGACCAGCATGGCCGAACCTCAACTTTCTGTGCGAAGTGCCAAGGCGCGAGACCTTGCTCACCGGCTTGCCCGTCGCGAAAATCGCTCGATCGCGGACGTCGTTGAGCGTGCGCTGGAGTCCTACGAGGTCCGTGAAGCCGGTCGCGAACCGGCTGCAACATTCTACGCGCGCATGTCTATCAACAGCGGCACTGATATCGATCTCGAAGCGATCATCAGAGAAGGACGCAAAGTCCACACGGGACCTGAGCTTTGATCTTTCTCGATACCAATGTGATTTCGGAGACTCTGAAAAAGGCGCCAAGTCCGGCCGTCATGGCTTGGCTCGTGCGGCACGATGCCGAGCTTGCATTGCCCACCGTAACGATTGCGGAGCTCGCTTTCGGGATTCAGAAGATCGTGCCCGATCAGCGGGCTGGGCGGCTGGAGCGGGGCCTTTCCGATTGGCGCCGCCGTTTTGCCGACCGGATATTCGGGCTGACCGAAGAGGCAGCCCTTGCCTATGGTGAAATCATGGGCACCGCATCGCGCCAAGGACGAGGCATGTCCGCACCGGATGGGATGATCGCCGCCATCGCGCGAGTGAATGGCGGTCGCCTTGCCACCCGCAATTTGAGTGACTTCGGCACGACTGCCCTCGAGCTGATCTCTCCGTGGGAGTTCTGAACCGCTGGAAGCGGGCTTATTCAGCATAGCAGCAGGCGAGGGAGGCCTTTGCCTCCTGGTCTTATCTCTTGCCTACAGCCCCGACGCTTTTGTCAGATTGACTCTGAACCGATCCCTTCGGCGCTGGTATTTGCGTGTCATTTCGGCGCTAGCGTGGCCGAGTTGCTTTTGCACATAGCG
>NZ_JBTMXB010000028.1:0-58923 GCF_054489405.1 Mesorhizobium sp. A623 | reverse complement strand
CAACACCGTCAGGCCACACGGCAGCCTTGGCAACCTGCCGCCGGCCATCTACGCCAAACTCAACGCTCTCGGCATGCAATGGGACGAAGCGCTTGAGCAACTGGGGAGCACCGCGCTCCCTCCTATTGCACCACCGAGCCCGAAAGGCTCAAATGACAAAAGGACTCTGCTCTCGGCTGGATGAAGTCGGGGGCTCACGTCACCGCCAACCAAGGGCCTGCCGCCTGTAAGAGAACACCCTAGGGGTTCGGCGGCAAGAGACTGGCGATAATTGCGGTCACGCAGATACGGCCGCTTCAATGCGGTTATGGTGCGAGGGGTGCGAAGGCGTTCCCATGTGAAGAGACCAGTCACGCAGCCGTGCGATCTTGACGAAGGCATCAAGGGCGGGAGAGAAGCGCCTCCCCTGGACGACAAGAAGGTGGACCTCCCGGCATACGGGATGGCGAGCACGGCCTCGCGGACATCCGAGCGAAGATCGCTGTCGAATCGGAAGGCCGCGCGCAGTTGCCGGTTCGCGGAAAGGACAACGCCGGCGGCGGCCACCTGTCCGGCTGGCACCGTAAAGTTAACCGACGGCAGATGAAGATCTGCGACGATGGGCCATGTTAGAAGTTGTTCGTGATCCGCTCTATCGTCGCCACCGCTTTCCCGCTGAGATCATCGCGCATGCGGTATGGCTCTACTTTCGCTTTCCGCTCAGCCTGCGCATGGTCGAGGAGATGCTGGCGGCCCGCGGCATCATCGTCACGCATCAGACCATTCGGAGTTGGGCGGAGAAATTTGGGCGACATTTCGCCAGGGAGATCAAGCGACGGTCTGCCGGCTGCCTGGGCGACAAATGGCATCTCGACGAATGCGTGATCAGCATCGCCGGCCAGAAGCAGTGGCTCTGGCGCGCCGTCGATCAGAACGGCTTCGTCCTCGACGTTCTGGTGCAGAGTCGCCGAAATGCCAAGGCTGCAAGGCGCTCGATGCGCAAGTTGTTGAAGGCCCAAGGGCATGCGCCACGGGTCATGATCACCGACAAGCTCCGTTCCTATGATGCCGCCAGGCGCGACCTCATGTCCGGCGTCGAGCGCCGGTCACACAAAGGCCTCAACAATCGGGCGGAGAACTCCCACCAGCCGACCCGACGACGAGAGCGGATCATGAAACGCTTCAAGTCGGCCCGCCAGCTACAGCGTTTCGTCTCCATCCACGATCCAATCGCCAACCTGTTCCACTTTCCCCGCAACACCCTGTCATCTGCCGACCATCGAGATTTGCGCGACCATGCAAATCTGGGGCGAAATCGCTCATGTCACCGAAGCGTGACAGCTCAACCCGCCAACTCTCTTTGTGCCAAGCGGTCGATAACTTTACAGTGCCCCCCATGGCATCAGCCTGATCCTCGCGGCCATGTTGTCAAAAATCTGACCAATCATGGAGATGATACATGTCGCGTACCGTCGCGGAGGCCCTCGTCGACGTCCTCGAGGAGGTTGGCGCCAAGCAGATCTTCGGCCTGATTGGCGACTCGCTGAACCCTTTGGGCGATGCCGTCCGGCAGAGCAAGATCGAGTGGGTCGGCGTACGGCACGCAACCTCGCGCGCCGTCTCACCAGCCTCCAGACGAGCCATTGCCAGTTCTCGCAAATCAATCGAATACGGCTTCGACATGCTGCCCGACCTCCTACGGTCAGCGTATCGAATCTGATCTGCCTGCTCTTGGGAATCCCGATTCGGTCAAAATGCAAACCGGTCTAGGCCCTTTCGGCTACGACGTGGAGGCGGCCTGGCGCAACGATTCCAAGATCTCCGTCGGCTCCTCTCGTATCGTGAAGTCGGGTTCAACGAACGCGCTGCGGATTCGGCCTTCCGTGTCGATGACATATGTCGCGGGAATAGGCAGCCTCCAGACTGGCGAGCCGTGCCTCGCACCGAAGTCGAACCCTTGTCCGGAATAATGCGATTTGGTCTCATCGGGCACACGGAACAATACGCCGTACGATACTGCAACCCCGTAGTCGACGTCGGACAGTACCTTCAGGTCGAGGCCGAGATTGTGCTTGAGCTGCCGCGGGAATTGCCCTGTCTCGGGTGTTACGACCGCAAGCGTTGCGCCTGCATTCTCGAATTCATCCTTCGCGGCCTGAAGCGCGCAGAGCTCAGCGGTGCAGAACGGACACCATCCGCCTCGGAAGAAACTGAGGACAAGGGGCCCCTCGCGGCGCATCTGCTCCGAGGAATGGAGGCGGCCGTCTGCATCCGGAAGGAGGAAGTCGGGCGCGGTGTCTCCGACCTTCAGCGCGTGCGATGCCACCCCCGTGTCGCGAAGCCAGCTGACAAGGTGGTTGTATGACTCCCAGTCTGCGGTGCTGAATGTCGTCATCAGCTCCGAGCGAATCTGGGCGAGTGTCTGGTCGGTGGGATTTGGCATTGATGGAGCGTCAGACTGCGGATCGATTTCTTGGGAGCGGTTGGCCGGCGGAGATGCACGTCGCGGTCATGCCGCCACGTCCGCCGTTTCCGGAAGCGTTACTTGTGGCATGCCGCGATGGGGCACGTCGACCGACCAGTCGCGAAGTCGTGCCACCTTGACGAAAGCATCCAGCGCCGGCGAGTAGCGGCGCCCCTGCACAGCCAGCAGCCGGACCTCACGCGAGACCTGAACGCCTTCGAGCGGAATGGTCTTGAGTGTGGGAAGACGCGGCATGTGCTCTGGTGCGAGCATCACGCCAAAGCCGGCGGCTGCCATGTGCTGCAGGTGCAATTCATGACAGCTGCAGTGGCCGAAATGGGGCAGTTCCTCGGGAAAATATGTCTGTTGGATCTTGGGGGCGACGTCGCATCCGGCGCGTTTCAGCAAGACGGTCTCCCGCAGGTCGTCGATGCCGATCGAGGGACGGTTTGCCAGTTGGTGTGTCGGTGCGAGAACTACGACATAGCGCTCCTCGAACAGCGGCCAACCGTCGATGCGGGCGGGTAGGTCCTGCACGTCGCCGACCATTGCGGCGTTAATCTCCCCCTCAAGCAACAGATTGACGAGTTTCTCCGTTGCACCCTCCCGCAGCTCGACGTGAAGCCCTGGGACGAACTTTGCGATCTCCGCGATCGGATCGAGGACGAGTGACGCCGAGATTGAGGGGGCGAGGCCGATCTTCAGCGGCGCGACCTCCTTGCGTTGAAACTCCTGGGCTCTGCGACGCACAGCCTGTGCCGAGGCGAGTGTGCGCTCCAGCATCGGAAGGACTTCCTTTCCGAGGTCGCTGAGCTGCGTCAGCTGGCGCTCGCGGTAGATCAACTGGCCACCGAGCTCATGCTCGAGCTTCTGCACGCCCTTGGTCAGGGCGGGCTGCGTGACGTTGCACTGCTCGGCCGCGCGAGTGAAATTAAGTGTCGACGCGACGGCGAGGAAATAGCGAACTTGATGAAGTTCCATGGTCGTTCTCTGTCAAGCTGCTGCTGTCGATTCCGATGAACCTTTGCACTCGTCGGCATGACGGCGCATGCCTCAGCGAGAGTGTATGTATGCCATTTCGACGCATACATTGAAACGGCCCGGCCTATTGGTTTGGACGCGCGGATACGCTTTCTGGAGCCTCTGAGAGCGGAGGCTAATGCGGTTCCGTAAGAAATCCGCAATCTTGACCAGCCAGTTCGATGACCGAACGTCCGGAGATTGTCATGCCCGAAAACATCACGCTCAGTATCAACGGAAAAGATCAGACCGTTTCGGTCGAGCCGGATGGCATGTTGCTATACACGCTACGCGACAATCTCGGGCTGCACGGTGTCCCAGATTCGGCTGCGGCTTGGGAATGTGGTGCCTGTACCGTCGTGATGGACGGCATTGCTATCCGTTCATGCATCACTCCGGTTTCCTCCGTGGGCGACAGCAGGATCACGACGTTGGAGGGGCTTGGCAGCACCGACAATCCCCACCCTCTGCAGAAGGCCTTCATTGAAGAGCAGGCGGCACAGTGCGGATATTGCATCAACGGCATGATCATGTCGGCGAAGGCGCTGCTGAATCAGACCCCGCATCCAAGCCGCGACGATATCAAAGAGGCGCTGGACGGCAATCTATGCCGCTGCGGCACCCATACCTTCCGCGCCGTGAACGGTCTCGTCAGCAGTGGACCCAGCGACAGCTGGCTGACTCCCGATGATCAGTACTTCTACCAGATCTTTGGAAATGCCTCGGTGCTTGTCAGCTACCGCCTCGACAAGGCAAGCGGCCGACTGACGGAGATTGGTCGAAACCCGATCCCCTACAACGGCACTGTAAAGTTATCGACCGCTTGGCACAAAGAGAGTTGGCGGGTTGAGCTGTCACGCTTCGGTGACATGAGCGATTTCGCCCCAGATTTGCATGGTCGCGCAAATCTCGATGGTCGGCAGATGACAGGGTGTTGCGGGGAAAGTGGAACAGGTTGGCGATTGGATCGTGGATGGAGACGAAACGCTGTAGCTGGCGGGCCGACTTGAAGCGTTTCATGATCCGCTCTCGTCGTCGGGTCGGCTGGTGGGAGTTCTCCGCCCGATTGTTGAGGCCTTTGTGTGACCGGTGCTCGACGCCGGACATGAGGTCGCGCCTGGCGGCATCATAGGAACGGAGCTTGTCGGTGATCATGACCCGTGGCGCATGCCCTTGGGCCTTCAACAACTTGCGCATCGAGCGCCTTGCAGCCTTGGCATTTCGGCGACTCTGCACCAGAACGTCGAGGACGAAGCCGTTCTGATCGACGGCGCGCCAGAGCCACTGCTTCTGGCCGGCGATGCTGATCACGCATTCGTCGAGATGCCATTTGTCGCCCAGGCAGCCGGCAGACCGTCGCTTGATCTCCCTGGCGAAATGTCGCCCAAATTTCTCCGCCCAACTCCGAATGGTCTGATGCGTGACGATGATGCCGCGGGCCGCCAGCATCTCCTCGACCATGCGCAGGCTGAGCGGAAAGCGAAAGTAGAGCCATACCGCATGCGCGATGGTCTCAGCGGGAAAGCGGTGGCGACGATAGAGCGGATCACGAACAACTTCTAACATGGCCCATCGTCGCAGATCTTCATCTGCCGTCGGTTAACTTTACGGTGCCAGCCGGACAGCTATTTCGCGCTGGCGCGTGCAGCAGACAAGCTCAGCGAGTTGCCGCGATCAGAAGCCACGTGCAGTGATTTGATGGTTCATCGGACCGTTAGGAATCGACACGCTGAGCACTCATTCGCGGAAGGCGCAATGAACGGGTCGATTGAATTCCTTTTGGCCATGACGGCGCTTAAGGGTCCGAAGCGCAACAATGCCAGGTCAATTCACCACCGCCGAGGGTACACGCTGCGCCTGCTTTCGTTTGCCCGATCTGGGTTTGCGTTTCAGCGCAGGCCGGACGATCCTGTATATCAGCAGGAGCCCAAGTAATCCCAGGTAGAGATATTGCTGCGGCGACAGCACTTTCGTCGCCAGAGAAAAATGGATGCCCCCAGATAAAGCGACAACGTAGACGAGCCGGTGCAGCCGGACCCAGTATTTCCCCAGCCTGCGGATCGAGAAACTGTTGGAGGTGACCGCGAGCGGCACCAGGAGGGCGAACCCCGCCATCCCCAGCATTATGAAGGGCCGCTTCGCCACGTCCGCGATGACGGTGTGTAGCACCAGTTCCTGGTCGAGCACCAGATAAACGGTGAAATGGAACAGGACGTAGTAGAAGCACAACAGGCCGAGCGCGCGGCGGTAGCGGGTGAGGTTCAATCCGAACAGTTCGCGCAACGGCGAGATCGCGAGTGTCAGTATCAGGAAGCGAACCGCCCACAGACCGAGGAACAGTTCGAATGTCTTGACCGGATCGGCCCCGAGATTGCCAGTCGCCCCACGATAGAACTGCCAGGCCGCCGGCAGGAGCCCGACCACGTAGAGCAACCAGATAGCGGCGCCCTTCCAGCGGCGTCCCGCTACCACCCCCATCAGATATTCGCCTTGAGATCCATGCCGCTGTAGAGGCTGGCCACCTCGTCGCCATAACCATTGAAGATCTCAGTCGGAATTCGGTTCGAGCTGAAGAAGCCACCGCCGCCGATGCGCCTCTCGGTTGCCTGGCTCCAGCGCGGATGCGGGACATTCGGGTTCACATTGGCGTAGAAGCCATATTCGTTCTGGGCTGTCAGGTTCCAGGTGTTCGGCGGCTGCTTATCGGTCAGGCTGATACGAACGATCGACTTGATGCCCTTGAACCCGTATTTCCACGGCACGACAAGACGAATGGGAGCACCGTTCTGGTTGGGCAGCGTCTCGCCATAGACACCCACGGCCAGGATCGTCAGCGGGTGGCGCGCCTCGTCGAGACGCAACCCCTCGACATACGGCCAGGCCAACGGCTGGAAGAGCCCCTTCTGGCCGGGCATTTCATCCGGCCTGACAACGGTCTCGAACGCGACGTATTTTGCACTGCCCAGCGGTTCAACCTTGTCGAGAAGGGCGGATAGCGGAAAGCCATCCCACGGGATCACCATCGACCACGCCTCGACGCAGCGCATACGGTAGACCCGCTCCTCCAAGGGAAACATCCTCATAATGTCTTCGAAAGAAAATGTCGTCGGTCTGGACACCATGCCATCGACTTTTATCGTCCAAGGAAGCGGCTTGAAGGCCCCGGAGTTCTCAGACGGATCCGATTTGCCCAGGCCGAACTCGTAGAAATTGTTGTAAGTGGTCACGTCCTGTTTCGGCGTCGGCTTATCGGGAACCGTGTACTCCGTGCTGGCAGCATTCAAGGGGGCTGAGAGCGCCGCAGTGGGGAGGATTGAGCCGACGCCTGCGGCAATGCTACCGGTAAGGAGGGACCTGCGGGAAAGCCATGCATCCTTCGAGGTGATGCATGACGCCGGAATCTTGGGTGGGCGATAGGTCATCTTCATATCCGGGAATGTTCGAGCCTGGAGGTTAAGCTGGCAAGCATGGTCTGAGGTGCTAAAATAAGCATCGCATTCGAAGGATCACACGCACAATTACGTGTATCGAATTTGAAGATCAGTGCTGCCCCACCATCGCAGAGCGGTACAGAGACTTCCAATGCGCCGCGGGTATAATTTCCATAGAGGCGAAGAATATCGCCGCGAAAGTCCGCATCGATCAGCCGAGACACAGAGGATTGCGAAACTCGCCGCGATCATCAATTACCCGCCCCTATGGAAACCATTCGGCACGGGTATTGGGCAAATCGGCTACGCTCGCGCCCAGTTCCGCGCGCGAATCGACGAAGATGTCCATCGTGTCGGTATCGCGCCGCGCTTCCCTGCCGCAGTTCGGGCAGGCGACATGCTTCCAGGTCGGGTGGTGGTCGAGCGGGTTGCCCGGTTTGTCGAACGACACGTCGTCGGGCAGCCGCACCGGCAACTGGTCGGCGGGGACCGGCACCGCGCCACAATCGTCGCAGTGGACCACCGGGATCGGGCATCCCCAGTAGCGCTGGCGCGAGATCAGCCAGTCGCGCAGGCGGAACTGCACCTTTCGGCTCGCCCGCGGCCTGCTGCCGATTGTCACGCCCGACAGACGTTTACGCCCATCAGCACGGGATCATGCACGGCGAGTGGGAAATGACACCACGTCATGAATTCGATAGCCGCGAGTTATGATAGTCATCAGGCACACGAGCGACTCAAGGAGGAGCTTGGGCGAGATCACTTTGAAAGCCGATCCTGGACGGGACGGCATTGTCTCAATTGCCGGCGTGTATCGTTACCATAGCGACTGGTAATTGACCGGCGACGGTGGAGACGGCTATGGAAATCCCTGACCTTCGTAGCCGCAGTTCCCACTATCGTCTTGCACGTCCATGGATCTAACCATGTGATGGTATGGCGGCGGCGCTGATCGTCACCGTGCAGGCTGCTGCTGCCTGTTCGGTTCGAAGCAATCGAACCCGAAGAGAGATTCCCGTGATCTGCTTTTATTTTCATCCGACGCCGAACCCCGCGAAAGTCGCACTCTTCCTCGAAGAGGCCGGCCTGCCCTACGAAGCCATCCCGGTGGACACCAGCAAGGGCGAGCAGCACGCGTCTTCGTTCCGGCTGATCAATCCGAATGGCAAGGTTCCCGCGATCGTCGACACCGACGGTCCGGGTGAACGCGAGGCGCGGGTTTTCGACTCGACTGCGATCCTCATTTATCTCGCTGAGAAATCCGGGAAATTTCTGGGCACGCCTGAGGATCGTCCGGAGCTTCTCTCTTGGCTTTTGTTCATCGGCTCCGGTCTAGGTCCATTTTCTGGCCAGGCCGTGCATTTCCAGTTCGCCGCACCCGAAGGGCTCGATTACGCGGTGAACCGCTACCGCCGCGAGGCGGAACGCCACTATCAGGTCTTGAACGATCACCTTGAAGGTCGAAACTTCATCGTTGGCGACACTTATACGATCGCCGACATCTCGGCCTGGGGCTGGCTCGACCGCGCCTCACGCGTAAGGAAGGGTGCCGAAGATCCACTCGCGCCGTTCCCGAACCTCAAGCGCCTGTTCGAGGCAGTCGATGCGCGACCGGCCGTGGCCCGTGCGCGAAACATCGGCAAGGGCCACACGTTCAAGACGGTCAATGACGAAGAGACGAAGCGGGCGCTCTTCCCGTCGAACGTCCCGCCAGCGCCTTAACAATACCCATGAGGAGGACACGTAGTGAGCGATAGCGGCGAATACATTCCGCCGAAGGTGTGGACTTGGGACAAGGCCAGCGGCGGCGCGGTCGCCTCCATCAATCGTCCGATTGCCGGTGCAACCCACGAGAAAGAACTTCCGGTGGGCACGCACCCATTGCAGCTCTATTCGCTCGGCACGCCGAACGGCAAAAAGGTCACCATCATGCTGGAGGAGCTGTTGGCGCTTGGCCACAGCGGCGCCGAATATGATGCATGGCTGATCAACATCGGCGATGGTGAACAGTTCGGCTCCGGCTTCGTCGAGATCAATCCGAACTCCAAGATCCCTGCCCTGACGGACCGCAGCGGACCGAAGCCGATTCGTGTCTTCGAATCCGGCGCAATCCTGGTGCATCTCGCCGAAAAGTTCGGCGCCTTCCTGCCCGCGGATCAGGCCACCCGCACCGAAACACTCTCCTGGCTGTTCTGGCAAATGGGCTCGGCGCCGTTTCTCGGCGGCGGATTCGGCCACTTCTATGCCTATGCCCCAACCAAACAGGAATATCCTATCAACCGCTACGCCATGGAGGTCAAACGCCAGCTCGACGTTCTCGATCGGCGTCTTGCCGATAACGAATTCATCGCCGGTGCTGATTATACCATCGCCGACATGGCAATTTGGCCTTGGTACGGCGGGCTCGTAAAAGGCTGGCTGTACGACGCGGGCGAGTTCCTCTCCGTGCAGGACTACAAGAACGTCACGCGCTGGGCCGATCAGCTCTTCGCACGCCCGGCCGTCTATCGCGGTCGAAAGGTCAACCGCACGAGCGGCACCCCGTCGAGCCGGCTTCATGAGCGACACGACGCGAGCGACTTCGATACGAGGACGCAGGACAAGCTCATGGGAGAGAAGGTATGAACATCGCCGGCAAGCGCGTCCTCATCACCGGCGGGTCGAGCGGTATAGGTTTATCCCTGGGTGCACCACAGAATAACGTCGGCGCGTTGTTCGGAGCCGTCCGGCGGCACCGTAACGTTAACTGAGCATCGACCAAAATGTGGGATCTGGCGGTATGACCATATTTGCCCGTGATCCTCTTTATCGCCGTCACCGATTTCCAGCGGACGTGATCGCCCATGCGGTGTGGCTCTATTTCCGTTTCCCACTCAGTCTGCGAATGGTCGAAGATATGCTTGCGGCGCGTGGTGTCATCGTCTCTCACCAGACCGTGAGGCTCTGGGCGGAAAAGTTCGGCAGGCATTTCGCCAATGATATCCGGAGGCGATCAACCGGCATGCTCGGCGACAAATGGCACCTCGATGAGGTTGTCATCACGATCGCCGGCAAGAAATACTGGCTTTGGCGTGCCGTCGATCAGGACGGCTTTGTTCTGGACGTCCTGATCCAGAGCCGCCGCAATGCCAAGGCTGCAATGCGTTTGATGCTAAAGCTTTTGAAAGGGCAAGGCCGTTCGCCACGTGTGATGATCACCGACAAGCTTCGATCCTATGATGCAGCCAAGCGGGAGATCATGCCCGGCGTCGAACATCGCTCGCACAAGGGCCTGAACAATCGGGCAGAAAACTCCCATCATCCGATCCGAAGGCGTGAGAGGATCATGAACGCTTCAAGTCAGCGAGGCACCTTCAACGCTTTGTTTCCATTCACGACCCGATCGCTAACCTCTTTCACATTCCCCGCCAGGACATTTCATCCACCCACCATCGCGAACTGCGAGCCGCAGCCATGGAAGCGTGGTGCCAAATCGCACGCTTCCACGCCGCCTGAACCAAAGCCATGCTCCCAAATCTTGCCTTCGCACAGTTAAGTTTACAGTGCCCTCGGAACAGCTACAGTTTCGCAGGGGCGCAGGTCAATTTGAGCCTAAAGCGGACTGTCATTTCTAGACCTGCGGACGGCAGGTTTGCGCCCCATGCACTAACCCGCTGCGCGGTAGCAGTCGCCAGGTTGCTGCGGGCCTTCACACGAAAGGTTCTAACGTCCGGTTTTTCTCCTCGCAGGTACCAGCCGCAGAAATCAGTTTGGTTTGACTATCCTTGTTCGTCTTTTTTTGTCCGATCTTTGTCCGGTGAATGGCTGGATTACCCTGATACAAGGGCTACGTTTGCAACACCCCATGGCTCACGGAGTGTCCAGAAATGACCGATACTGCCCTACTTGTAATTGATGCCCAGGAAAGCTTCCGTCAGCGCGCTAGCTGGGAGGAGGTCGATAGCCCGACCTATCTCAGAAACCAGCAGGCGCTCATCGACGGTGCAATTGATAAGGGCTGGAGGATCGTGCGCGTGTTCCATGCTGAGTCCGAAGGCATTTTCTCCCCTACTTCGGGCTTCGTTAGACCACTCGCCGAACTCAAGCTCGACAAGCCCGATCTCGAGTTCTTCAAGTTCAGGCATTCGGCCTTCGTCGGCTCACCGCTCGAGGTATACCTGATCGAGAACGGCATCCGTCGCCTCGTCGTCTCGGGCATTCGTACCGAACAATGCTGCGAGACGACCACTCGCCATGGTTCGGATCTCGGTTGGCAAATCGACTACGTCACCGAGGCGACCCATACAATGCCGCTTACCGACGCGACCGGAAAAACCTGGACGACCGAAGAGATTAAGGCCCGCACGGCAGCTGTGCTCGATGGCCGCTTCGCCCGCGTCTGCACGATCGCCGAGGCGCTGGCCGATGAGACGACGGCTGCCGCGGCATGACGACGCCGCGTCGGGTTCCAACCTACGTCGTACTACCGGCGCGGACCCTGTTGCTCGATGTTGCGGGGCCAATGGAGGCCCTGCGCTATGCCAATCGGCTGCAGCAGGAAGTGCAGTTCGACGTCGACTACATTGGCGCATTGCCCGAGGTCACGACCTCGATTGGGCTGCGCGTTGCCGGCATCTCGCCACTGCCCGAGGCCGTGGAGGCTGGCGCCATGATCGTGATCGCAGGTGATACCGACGAGCCGATGGACGCCGGGCAGCCGTTCGATGCACTCAATCAAGGGTCCGACGAATTGGTCCAGTGGCTCCGGCGCAGCTGGAAACCCGGCATGTTGCTCGCGTCGATCTGCTCGGGCGCTCTCCTGGCCGGGCGAGCGGGGCTGCTTGATGGCGTCAAGTCGCCCTCAATCGGACGATGATCTTCGCAGAGCGCAAGTTCGTGGCGACGCCGCTTACGATTGGTCTAAGAATCGGAGGTGCGGCCGAATTCGGAGGATTGCGAGCTACCCCGAACCTTGCTCGCTCGCGAGCCCTGGTCAGGCTTGCAAAGGTCTATCTCCCGGGCCTGGAGGATCATGGCGACGTCGCGTGGAGCGGCCACCGACCTGCGACTCCCGACACCTTGCCCGTTATCAGTCGTTCTCCGACCCACGCCCACATTTTGTATGTGTTCGGGCACGGCACCTCGGCCTCACACAAGGTCCAACCACCGGCAAACTCATTGGTGATCTGCTGTTTGGACGTGATCCGCCCATACCACTTGGACCCTACTCGATTGCGCGTTTCCGTGCTGCCAAGCGGACTGGTCCGGGAGCAGTGCATGGTCCGTATCCGCATGATGACTCACACAGATGAAGCAGTGAAAGGACACGAGATATGAGAGTTGGTTTTGTTGGTTTGGGGACGATGGGGCGCAACGCAGCCGCCAACTGCGAACTCACCTCATCCATCGTCCCGCGAAGGACGCCTTTCCACCGGCAGGTGGAACTTTATAGTCTCCTTCCTGGCAGTCTGTTCAGACAACTGCGGGCGAGCTCTCCCTTGTCCAGCGGAATTCGGTGCCGTCGCTCCACATGCGGTGCATGATCACCGCCAGCCGGCGTGCAAGTGCAACGATGGCCTTTTGCCGGCCTCGCCGCTTGGTGACGTTTGTTCGCCGTCAGCACCTCTGTCCCAGATTTGAGGTTGTGATTGAAGGAGGGTTTTGGTCTCGTCGTCTGACGAAGGCCCAAGATGAACCCTAAACCCTCAAGTACCAAAAAGCCTGCCGAGCAAGTGGTAAAGGGCAGCCAGACCTTGACTTTGTGACAGGATCGCCGGGTATTGCAAAATGGGCGCCTAAATGGCATTAACCGTTCGAGTTGAATCTCGTCGAAGGCTAGTCCTTTATCGGCTCGCCGAGTGTGTGCATCAGGCGGTTCGCCCAGCCGAAGATTGCCGACGAGAGGACGAGATCGAGTGCCTGGAGTTCGTCGAGGCCGACATCGGTCAGCATCTGAGCATCGCCAGCCGTGGCCACGGGCGGCGTTGGCGACAACCGGGCCGAGAAATCGAAGATTGCCTGGAGATGTTCATCGAGCGTGGCATCGAGCCCGTCGGCGAAGATGGCGTCGATCACGTCAGTGCGTTTCGTCTGGGCGGTGAACCGGGAGGCATGCACGGCGGCACAATAAACGCATCGGTTAACAACCGATGCTGCAACGGCACCCAGCTCGCGTTCGCTCGACGCCAAACCGTCTTTTCCATACATGATCAAGTTGAAGAGAGGCGAGCGGACGGCAAGCGTCTCGGGGTCGAGCGCCAAGGTGAGCACGTACGGCGAAATGCCCTTGTGAGACGGCGTCGTTTGCATCGCCGCATGCTGCTCGTCGGTCGCCGTCGCGAAATCAACCGGAACGACGTAGGGCTGCCAGCGGGGAACTGTGGTGGTGAAGGTGTGAACGATCTCGCTCATCGCATTTCTCCAAGCAACTTCAGGCCGGCAATGACACGCACCTGGTAATTGACGAACGCCGCAAGCTCAGCCAGCCGAACGATGTCGGCGTCGGTGAGGCCGACTTGGCGCAACGCGTCCACATGCACGCGTGTGGCATCACGAGGCGCAACTGTTAGCCGGTCGGCGTGACGGACGATCTCCGCAATACGCCGCTCCGCGCCGTTTGTCCCAGGATCGGCAAGCGAGGCCGTCGCCGGTTCACCGGCGCGCGCTACCAGGGTGTCGTAGTGGCTTGCGAGCGCGGGGTTGCGGTTCTGCCGCGCCATACGGGCGGCGAGCGCCGCCCTCAGTCCGTGGGATAGGCCGCCTGGATCACGAGGCAAAAGTACGGCGTCGTGCGCCGCTTCGCTCAGGCGCAAGATTTCCGCGCGTTTCTCCATGGCGGCCGCTAGGGCCGTGCCCGGCCGCACGGAAACAAGGGTTTCGATGAGTGTCAAGACTAGCTCCTCATGACGACAGCAGGTGTGCGGGGCAGGTAGGCCCGGCCGTCTAGTATGTCAAATTACCATGATTGCCCGCCAATGATGCGAAAAAATTATCTATTTCCAGTCGCGAATTAAGAACTATCATGCTGTACGCACATTGAGATGGATGGTTGATATCAATTATGCATTATAGCCCACTTGATATCCGGCAGCTTGAAGCCTTTGCAGCGGTGATGTCCGCCGGGAGCGTAACCGGGGCGGCGAGGCTTCTCAGCCGTTCGCAGCCGGCCGTCAGCAGGCTTATTCAGGATCTGGAAGCCGACATCGGCTATGCGCTCCTGCACCGGAGCGGGCCTCGCATTACTCCCACAGCGCGGGGACTGGTATTTCATGCCGAGGTCGAGCGTCATCTAGCGAGCCTGACGCATATCCGCGAGCGGGCAAACGCTATTGGACTCGACGAGCCGGCATCACTCACAATCGCAGCAACACCGTCGCTCGCAGCGGCGGTGCTTTCGCAGGCTATCGCGGCCGTCGCGCCAGGTCTCATTCCACGGCATCTCCACGTACAGGCACTTGCGGCCGAAAATGTCGTGCAAGCCGTACTCGCCCGCTCAGCGGACTTCGGGATCTCCAGTCTCCCGCTGGAACATCCGGGCCTCGACGTACACTGGATCGCCGATGCACCGTGCGTTGTTGCTCTCGCAGCGGACGACCCGCTCGCAGCCAACGACGTGGTGCGTCTCGCCGATCTTGCCGAACGTCGTATCATTACTTTGGCCAATCCCTTCCGTTTGCGGCATCGCATCGACGAGGCGTTTGGGCGAGCAGGAGTGTCACCGCAACGGATCATCGACGTCAACGCCTCTATGACCGCACTCACGATGGTCCGTGCCGGGCTCGGGGCGGCGATCGTCGAGCCTGCGACCGTCGTTGGCGTCCCGTTAGAAGGTATTGTGATGCGCGTACTCGATCACACTATTCCTTTCCTGTTCGGTGCGATCTCACCGGCCGCGCATCCGCTGACCCCGACCGTCGCCGCCATGATCGACGCGGCCCGCGCAGTCGCACTCGCGATGCCCGGTTGCCGGCTGCACGATTCCGGCAGCGTCGAGGTATTGGCCGACGCCGTGTATGGAGACATGCCGCTGCCTGAAGGAGTTTCGTCATGAGCGACCTGTCCTCTCTCCCTGAAGGACTCGACGGTCTCGAAGCGAGGCTGAAGCAGGACCTCGCTTGGCTCGAGCTGCCTGCCAAGTCCTGGGTTCCCCCCCGCCAGATCGATGGCAAAGCGGTGACCGACGTCGTCATCATCGGTGGTGGCATGGCTGGACTGGTCGCTTCTGGGATGCTGAAGCGGATGGGCGTCGCCAACCACGCCGTACTCGACAAGGCGCCTGCCGGGCACGAGGGGCCGTGGATCACTTTTGCACGCATGCGCACCCTCCGCTCTCCCAAGCAATTGACCGGGCCAGCCATGGGGCTGCCCGCCCTAACGTTCCGTGCTTATTACGAGGCGCGCTACGGTAGCGAAGCGTGGGTTGACCTCGACCGGGCGCCGCGTGAAATTTGGATGGACTACCTGATCTGGTATCGCCGGGTGCTCGATCTTCCGGTGCGCAACGGCATCTCGGTGGATGCAGTCCTCCCGCGCGAAGACGGAATGCTCGATCTGGTTTGCGAGCAGGACGGCCGCGCCGAAACGATGATCGCCCGCCACGTGGTACTCGCGACAGGTCGTGATGGTCTGGGTGGGTCTTACGTGCCGCCCATCGCCAACGGCATCGATCGGAAACTCTGGGCTCATACCGCCGACGAGATCAATTTCGCAGCTCTGAATGGCAAACGCGTCGGCGTCGTGGGAGCAGGCGCATCCGCGATGGACAATGCCGCGACCGCGCTTGAAGCTGGAGCTACGCGCCTCGACATGTTCGTGCGCCGCAAGGGATTACCGCGGATCAACAAGTTCACCGGCATCGGCAGCCAAGGAGTGGTGCACGGATTTGCAGGCCTCCCCGACGAGTGGAAGTGGCGGTTCCTGAACTACGCCATGGGTCAGCAGACGCCGCCGCCGCGTCCAAGCGTTCTGCGTGTCAGCGCGTTCCCACAGAGTCATCTCCACCTGGGAAGATCCATCAGCGCATTGGAGCAGCAGGCCGACCATGTTGTAGTGAAGACTCCTAAGGGTCATTATCCCGTCGACTTCCTGATCTTTGGTACGGGCTTCAAGGTCGACCTGACGAACCGGCCTGAACTCGCCGCCGTGGCACCCCATATCCGCCTATGGCGCGACCGCTTCCCTATTCCCGTAGACATGCGAAACGAAGAGCTTGAAGCGTCGCCCGACCTCGGAAACGCATTCGAGTTCCTCGAAAAGGAACCAGGTGCTTGCTCGGCTCTGGCGAAGATCCACTGCTTCAATTTCCCGGCCACGCTAAGCCACGGGAAGCTTACGGGCGATATTCCCGCGATCAGCGAAGGCGCCGACCGGCTGGCACGCGGCATCGTCAGGGCGCTCTTCGTCGCCGATAGTGAGCGCCACTTCGCCGATCTCCAGGCGTTCGATACGCCCGAGCTTCTTGGAGACGAGTGGCCGGACGACGACACCGGATCAGTCGAGGGCCCGACGCCTCCCGAACATTTTCCTGAAAGGACACCGACCTGAAATGCTTGAGCTCAAAAACCTAAAGCTGTCCTACGGAAAGACGCAGGTCCTCAACGGAGTCGATCTTGCGGTAAATCGCGGCGACGTGGTTTCGATCATCGGTCCCAGCGGCACTGGCAAGACTACGCTCCTAAAGTGCATCAATTATCTGGCCAAGCCGGCGTCGGGTACGATCGCCTTCGATCAGATCCGGATGGATTACCAGAGGCCGGATAAAAACGCGATCCAGGCGATCCGGCTCCGTTCGGCCATGGTCTTCCAGCAGTTCAACGTCTTCAAGAACATGACGGTCATCCAGAACGTGATGGATCCGCTCGTGGTCGTCCAGCGCAAGTCAAAAGAAGAGGCGCGCGTGATAGCCCTGCAAGAGCTTGAGCGTGTGGGCCTTTCCGACAAAGTTGACAGCTACCCCTCTCAGCTATCAGGCGGACAGCTCCAGCGGACTGGCATCGCGCGCGCGCTAGCCGTCAAGCCGGACGTGATACTGTTCGACGAACCGACGTCCTCACTCGACCCAGAACTTGTCGGCGAGGTTCTGAAGGTGATCAGGGACGTCACATCGTCCGGCATCACCT
The DNA here is from genome assembly GCF_054489405.1 of Mesorhizobium sp. A623. Classification (NCBI taxonomy): domain Bacteria; kingdom Pseudomonadati; phylum Pseudomonadota; class Alphaproteobacteria; order Hyphomicrobiales; family Phyllobacteriaceae; genus Mesorhizobium; species Mesorhizobium sp. A623. The sequence continues at coordinate 41,932 of NZ_JBTMXB010000028.1, read as the reverse complement.
CGCTGCTCGTCACGCACGAGATGCAGTTCGCCAAGAACGTCTCGAACCGGATCGTTTTTATGGACCGGGGCATCGTTGCAGCTCAAGGCAGCCCGGCCGAGATTTTCGACGCGCCCTCCAATCCGCGTCTTACGCAGTTCCTCAGCACTGAACACTCCCTCTAAAGAAAGGATGCCTGAAATGTCTTCTACCCCTTCAACTTCCCGTCGTCGTTTCGGTCTCGCCCTAGCCGGCCTCACAATCGCCTTTGCAACAGCCGGCGCTTCCCACGCCCAGGACGTCCGCACGATCAAGATCGCCACCGCGGCAGAATCCAAGCCGCTGTCTTGGGGCGCGATCGGCGTCGAGCCGCAGGGCTACGAACCCGACGTGCTCAAGGCGATCAACGCAAAGCTGCCCCAGTATAAATTCGTGATGGAAGGCGCTGCCGACATTGCGCAGGAAACGGGCCTTGCCACCGGCAAGTACGACATTGCGACCGGCGGCTACTATCGCGCGCCTGCTCGCGAAAAGCAGTTCCTTATGCCTGAGAGCCCGATCGGCGCTAGCCTGATTAAGATCTACAGCCGTAAGGACAGCGGCATCAACGAGATGAAGGATCTTGTCGACAAGAAGATCGTGCCTGTCACGGCTGGCGGCGGCATCTACAAGTTTGCGACCAAGTGGCAGGAAGAGAACCCCGACACAAAGATCGAGGTCACGGCATCGAGCGCAGGCATCCCGTATCCTGATCGCCTGAAGGAAGTCGAGAATGGCAAGTACGACGCGCTGGTCCTGCCGTCTAACCTTGGCGAGCAGACCGTGATCGACCAGCAGAAACTCGACGTCAAGGCAAGTGAGCCAGTGGCGATCAACAATACCTTCGTCCTGATCCACCGCTCCGAGGAGAACAAGGCCCTCTCCGAAGACATCGACAAGGCTTTGAAGGAGCTCAAAGCCGATGGCACGCTCGCCAAGCTCTCGCAGAAATGGTTCGGCGAGGACATCACCACGTACATGAATTAACGCCGCGCGTAGTCCCGACGATCAAGGCCGAAACGACAAGAAGGAGTGTTCCAAGGTGGACCTTTCCATAATGATACCCGAGCTGCTAATGGCATTGCCGCTGACGCTCGCGATCACGTTCACGGCCATGGTCGTCGGCTTCGGCCTGGCGCTGACCGCAACAACGTTCCGGGTGCGCAGGATCCCGGTGATCAGCCAATTGGCTGACCTCTACGTATCCTATGCCCGGAGCGTGCCTGTGGTGCTCCAGCTGTTCGTTGCCTTCTATGGGCTCCCGTTGGTGGTGGCGCTGTTCGAAGTTGAAGATTTCGTGACACCAAACGTCGCTGCGATGGTTGGTCTTAGCCTCTATCATGGCGGTTATCTGTCGGAGGTCCTGCGTCCGGCTTACCTGGCCGTCGAACGTGGTCAACATGACGCTGCCGATAGTCTCGGATATACCTTCCTGCAAAAGCTTGTGCGCGTCGTCGGCCCGCAGGCCGTGCATATTGCGCTACCCGGCTACGGCAACTCGATCATCTACCTCATCCATAACGTCGCGCTGGTCATGTATATCGGGGCTGCCGATGTGATGGCGACTGCGCATCTTGTCATGGAGCGCGACTACAACCAGTACCAGTTCGAGACGTACCTTGTACTGGCGGTGATCTATTCGCTGCTCTGTCTCGTGGCGTGGCTCGTCGTGCGCTACTTCGAAACGCGAAACGCGAAGTTCGCGCCCAACACCATGCCGGCCAAGGCCACCCTGATGGCAAGCGTCTGATCTGAAGAGAAGGTCATCTCATGTTCGATTCCGAAGTCCTGCTCCCCGATTTGTACGACATTCTTGGCGCGGTTCCCGTGACGCTCGCCATGGCTCTGGTCGTCTTCGTGTGTTCAACGATCATCGGCGGCCTGTTTGCGATGGTTGAATATCGACGGATCCCTGTGCTCCGGCAACTCGTCGTTGCCTACAAGGTCGCCTTCAAGGGCGCCCCTATGGTGATCGTGATCTTCCTTGCATATTATGGTCTTCCGCCAGCCTCCCGGTTCCTCGCCTCTTTGGTCGGGGTAGATTACAACGGCCATTCGACACCGAACTGGGTCACGCTCGTCGTCGCGTTGACCGCTTGCGTTGCTGCGTTCCAGGCTGAGGTGGTGAAGGGTGCGCTGAATTCCTTCGATTCCGGCCAAGCTGATGCGGCCTACTCGTTAGGCTACAAGAAGAGCCAAGTGTTTCGACGCGTCATGCTTCCGCAAGTGATCGTTGCGGCTATCCCTGACCTTGCCAATTCGATCATGGTGATCATGAAAGCGCTGTCGCTGGGGTTTGCCATTGAAGTCGTCGATATTTTCGCCCAGTCACAATTGACCGCAGCGTTGAATTTTTACTACCTCGAAGCGTTCCTGATCGCCGTGGTGGTTTATATGGTTATTGCCTATATCGTCACCTACGCAGCAGACAGGATGGAACGGGCTCTTAGGGTATGGGCCTGATGGTAGCCCTCGGCTTTGCTGACTCAAGAGGGCGCTCAACCCGAGCGACATCCTGAGGATCAAAGCGGTGCTCGCCTTGATGGGAATCGAACCGTTGCCCTTTGGCAACCAATGGTGTTCGAGCTCATTGAGATATTTGCGATTTCGATGCCAAAAGAACTGCAATCTGCCGACTGAAAAAATCTCTAAAACCCGTCTCAAGTCGGCTGGAGTAGTGCGCTGGATTAAGGCACAAAGATCGCCTGGAACAAAGGCTCGACAGATGACCGGCACATCCGACACGTTGGCTCTCCCATCGACGGTGACAACGCCTCCCCGAAGATCGTCAGTGGACTCCTGGCCGAGATCGCCACCTATGGCACCGCCAGTGTCAGGCGAATCTATGGAGACTGGACCAAGCCGAACCTCAACGGCTGGAAGGAATTCCTGCTGGAGCACTCCATTCAACCAGTGCAGCAACTTGCCTACACGACAGCCGGATGCATTGGCAGGTCTCCACCGGATACGTCAAATGCGCACTGGTCGAGACCGCCATCGGGCGATACAAATCAGCATCGGGCGGCGTATACGGGCCCGGCCGTTCCATGCTCAGCAGACAGAAGTCGCCATCGGCTGCGCTATTCGCAACGGTATGTTTGCCTGCACACGGCCGAAATCCGTCCGCTGCGAGAAAGCTACGGCATAGTCAGCCGTTTCAAAGATCGGAAACTACGGGGAATCTGACAAACGCATCGACGCGACGCTTGGTGAATTCCACGCACCGGAAATTGCCAATGCCTCACCAAAGAAAAGCGCGCGAAGCATGTCATGATGCCTGTCAGCATCACTTCGGTAGTGCCTTTAAGTAGCAAGCCTTTCCTCAGCCAAGGCGTCTGCTTCATCTAGGAACTCGACAAGGGTATCCTTAGCCTCGTCCGGGAGTATGGATCCTGCATTGGCGGCCTCGATGCTGCTCGCGGCAGCGTGATAGAGAGGGCCTCGATCGATTGCCGGCCAGCTTACGAGAAATATTTGCGCTTCCTCGACCGAGCCTATCGGACGAATGCCAAACTCACCATCCTTTGCCCAGGCACTCACGCTGAACTTCTTCATGGACCGACCTCCCGCGTACTGTGAACCAGAACGCCAATACGCCCCGGAGGTTGCATAACGTCAACGCAATGGTGGCAGCATAACCAATCCGGCCCGATTTCAGAATAAAAGTTGAAGCCAATCTGGACGGATGGTGCACACCGAAGGCATAGGCTGGCGCTCCCGAAGGAGCATTGCCGAGACCCCAGCCCGCTTGCTCGCCAGAAGGTCCGCCGCGTTATGGTTGTAGCGAACCATTCTGCCCGGTCGAACAACGATTTGTGTCAGCTGTGAAATGAACTTAGGCGAAGGCACCGTCGCCACCGCTGTTGAACGGATTAGGGAAACTATCCTACGTCCTGGAGATTGCTGCACCAAAGCATTGGAACATTGTGAGCACGGACTGAAGGAGCGGCATTGATGGCGGATGCAGCGGCCATGTCAACTCGACAAGGTGAATCCGGAAATTGGAGAGAATTAAGAGGAAAGAGGAGAAAACCTTGCTCGCTGATCGGTCGTACCGGTGACGCTTTCGCTCAACCGCCGCCTGCGCGATCCCGGCCGCGTCGTCCTGCGCAGGGCTGAAAGCCCCGCTTGGCCGGACGGGCAGGGCTGCTCGGCCGCAGTTGCACCGGCCCGCCCGCTCCGCGGCGTTGAGGGTGTCTTCGAGAAGAAGACGAGGAAGGACGCAGCGAATGGCGGCGTCCGGAAACCCTTGAAGGAGCATTTCCATGGAACTGAAGTTTGTCGATCCGCGTGCGTTGACAGAAAATCCCGACAGGGCGCGGCGCTCAAAATCCAACCCGCAGGCTGACGCGCTGCTTTTGGCGACGATCAAGGCTGTTGGTATTGTGCAGCCGCCTGTCGTTGCCCCGGAATTCAATGGCGGCAACGGTTTTGTCATCGACGCCGGTCATCGCCGCGTCAAGCAGGCGATCGCGGCTGGTCTCGAAGAAATCGCAGTGCTGGTGGTCGAACGCACTGAGGATGGCGGCGCCATGCGCTCGCTGGCCGAAACGCTGGCGCACGAGCAGCTCAATCCGGTCGATCAGTGGCGCGCCATCGAACGTCTTGTTGCGCTCGGCTGGACCGAGGAGGCCATCGCCATTGCCCTGGCGCTGCCGGTCCGGCAGATCAAGAAGTTGCGCCTGCTGGCCAACGTGCTGCCGGCCATGCTCGACCATATGGCCAAGGGCGACATGCCGAACGAGCAGCAGCTTCGCACGATCGCTTCCGCTTCGCTCGATGACCAGAAAGAGGTCTGGAAGAAGCACAAGCCGTCCAAGGCAGATCCGCAGGTTTCCTGGTGGAGCGTGGCCCAGGGCCTCACCAAGACCCGCATGTTCGCCAGGCTTGCGAGTTTTGATGACGATCTTCGAGAGGCGTACGGCATTGCCTGGGTGGAAGACCTGTTTGCTCCCGCCGATGAGGACAGCCGCTACACTACCGATGTCGAAGCCTATCTGGGCGCTCAGCAGGAATGGATGGCCAATAACCTGCCAAAGCGTGGCGCTATCGCCGAGGTGGGCAGCTATGGCGAGGTCAAGCTGCCGCCCAAGGCGGAGCGGGTCTATGGCAAGCCTGGCAAGTCCGACCACACCGCCATGTATCTCGATCGTGACGGCAAGGTGCAGTCGGTCGCCTACCGCATGCCGGCAGCCAAAAAGCCCAAGGACAAGGATGGCGCTTTGGATGGAGGCGAGAGCGACGATGGCGTCGTTGCGGCAAGGCCTCGTCCCGACGTAACCCGCAAGGGCGTCGAGATGATTGGCGACCTGCGTACGGATGCCCTTCACGAGGCGCTGTCGCGCGCGTCGATCGAGGACGACACGCTGATGGCGCTGCTCGTTCTGGCGTTTGCCGGTCAGAACGTGACCGTCGCTTCGGGCGCTCGCGACATCTCGTACTTCGGCGCGGCAAGTCTTGGCGAGCATGCCGCGCGCCTGTTCGACCAGGACGGCAAGCTGGCGTTCGACATGGATACGCTGCGGATTGCGGCCCGTTCCGCCTTGATCGATGTGCTGTCGTGCCGGCAGAACCGCTCGGCCAGCGGCATCGTTTCGCGGGTCGCCGGCGACGTCATCGGTGCCGATAACTTGTTGGTCAACATGGGTATGGACGAGTTCTTGTCATGCCTGTCGCGTCCGGCGCTGGAAGCCTCGTGCAAGGACACCTCGGTCCTGCCGCGGCAGAAGGTCAAGGACACCCGTCCCGCCCTGGTCGAACATTTCAGGGAAGGGCGCTTCGTGCATTCGGCAGCGTTATTCGCCCCTGATCCGGAAAAGCTCGCATCGTGGCTGAAGAAGAACGAGGTCACGGAGCAGTCCGAGGACGCCGGCACCGAGGAGCATCAGGACGAACTCGACGGCGATGCCATCGTCGAGCCGGCGCATGACCATGACGGCGACAATTTCGGCGAAGGTTTCCGCGAGGCGGCCGAGTAGCCGCGCGTCCATTCTTCTTCCGATCGCAATTCCGCCGCGGGTTCATCACCGGCGGCGGTTTCGTTTCCACCATGAGCATCAAGGAGACCAACATGTCAGCTCAGTTGATCTATGACCTCGTGCCGCTCGGCTCCACCGTCACCTATTCTGACGGTACGCCTCGTCCACCGCAGCGCTTTCGCAAAAAGCTTGCCGCCTGGGAAAACAACAACAGCGGCGGGCGGCTGATCCGCAAGCAGGCTGAACGCCACATCGGCAACACCACGCTGCCGGCCAGCATCACCCTGCATGAAGGCAACTATGGTAGTGGTGGTGTCATTGTCTTGACCGTGCACAAAAGCTTCTCGGTCAATTCCAGCCTGAAGTTTTCTGTAAAGGAGCGTCCCGCCATCGGCTCGGTCCGGATTCTTGACCGTGCCGGTGACGATGCCGAATTGCTGCATCTCGCAGCAGATCGCGCTGATGCGGAAACATGGCTCGAAAAGCATCGTTACCCCAACGCCGTGCTGGAAGAGGTCATCGCCGACAAGGCGGTGGCAGACATTGGTGAGGGGAGGACAGCGGCATGAACGCGTTGTCTCCGAACACCGTCGCAGCGGTGAACGATGCCCCCGGATTTCCGGGGGTTTCGTTTGGACGCAGCGCTGAAGGTTTTTTTGCCGCCCGCGTCGGTGACAATGCCTTCGCCATGGTGCTCGGCGCGCAAGGAAAACTCTATCTCGCCAGTGGTTGGAAAATCTCCCGGCCTATCGAGGCGTGGAAGCGATCCGACTTCTACGGCCACAATGGTGAACTTGCCGATGAGGCTGCGTTCCGCCAGCGTGTTGAGGAGAATGCGCTTCATCAGCAGCAACGCGTTGCCCTTGGCCGGTGGGAGATTTCCTCCCGCGCGAACACGCCGTGGGGTCCGTCGCAAGGTGCGACTGTTTATGCCGATGGTATAATCTGTCATTCGACAGCCGGCCACGGCGGCTTTCATTTGTCGCCAGAGCGCAATGGCTTGGTGCATCCGATTCTGCGATCGGCAAATGCATTCTACGAGGAAGATTGCCATTGGGCAGCGGTGGCCCAGGCATTTCCTGATCTGTTTACGGATTTCGAGAAAGCCTGTGCCGATCGAACCATCCGCGACTACTATCCGGATGCCTGGGAGGCAATCCACGGTAAGGTGCTGGAATCCGGCCAATCCTCGGAGAAGGACAAGCGCGCGTTTGACCGCCTGCATGCCGACGATTGGATCGTCGTCTCGGCGATCACCTCCGATCAAGCGCCGGGTTACGTCGAGGTGGTGGCGACCATCGGCGGCAAACGCGGTTCTGGTGAAGAGCGCCGTTATCTTGTCCCTGCCGGCGAATACCAGGTCGGCCGCTTTGGGTTTGTCATCGATGCGGCAAGGCATCGCCTCTATGACGGGCCTTCGAGCTTCATCAGCTGGCAGGGAAGGGCAGCATCATGACGCTTGATCCCGCCCAGCGCGTCAAGCTTGCCCGCATGGAAGAGGCGCGCCGCCAAACCAGACATCAACTCGACCTGATCGAGCGACAGATCATCCGGCGCATGACGGCGGTCATCCCGTTGCTCCGGCCGACGTTCTTGGGGAAACGCCCGGCGTTTGGTCGCGGCAGGCTCCCCGATCCGAACACGTTCATGCGTCGATACCGCTAGAGGCTCGCAGCAATCACGCTCGAGCGTCAGCCGGAGATCGATGCACTATCCCGCAAACTCGCACGGCAGGAGCGCGCCTTGGCAGCGTTTCGGGAACGCCACGAAATGCCCGATGTGGCCGCCGCCTGATGGCGTTTTTCGCGACGTGGGTGGGTCCGGCGGCGCCCGCCTGTTACGTAACAACTGCCGATCGGCCGCCAGACTGGCGGAATAGAATGCCGGTTGCGGCAGATGGCGGATATGCTTCTCCCCGGTCGACCTTCCTTAACCTGGGTTTCCGCTGACGATCTGCGCAGGTTTGGCGCAACCGCCATGGTGCGAGGGCAAACCGGAATCAGCGATGAGCCTGAAGGCGGCTGGGGCTGGGCCGCCATTTCGTCGGGTGACCGCGCGGCGTCTACCTGAATGCGGTGGGCGTGGTGGAGAGCGAGCGGTCATGCTGTCCCTGCCTGATGCTGTTTCTCTCCTGCTCCACCCCTTGCCGGTCTTTCCTCCGGTTTGCTGCGGTTTGAACCGGCTGCCGTTCGCTTCAAGGCCGCGTGCCGCGCCGCGTTGCGGCCGAAGCCCGCCGATCTCGGCAAAGTAGGGCCGCGCCCCGCGCAGGGCAAAAAACCCCGCTTGGCCGCAACTCGACTTCGCTCGCTCTGGCGTGCCCGGACCCTGAAGCGCCCGTCTTGCGCCGGTTCCAGTTGACCGCACCGAAGGGAAGACCGGCACGAGCCGGAGCCGCTTCGGAGTGAACCAGGACAAGGATCGTATCATGGCCAAGACCGCTCGCTTTACCAACTCCAACTCCCGCGTCGCTCAGTTACGCAAGGGCACCACCCTCGAAATGGTCCGGCTCGTCTGTCCCGACGCCGCCCAGACTATCCTCATCTCCGAAAGCTTTGGGCTTCCCGTCCTCGACAGCGACGGCATCCGCGACCTGCATGAGCGGCTGATCATCGAAACCACCGAGGCCTTAAAGGAAGGCTTGAGCGACTGGGCCATGCAAATCCACCTGCAGCGCATTGTCGGCTCCTATGTCGGTTCCGCCCACGGCGCTGGTCAGTTCTACAGCCGAGCGGTGACCGAGGCCCGCGACGCTACGGCCAAACTCGCCAACGACAGCCGCGACGAGGATCTCGAAGGTCCGGTCGGCTTCGACAGCCAGGCGCAAAGAAAACGCGAGTTCGCCGCCGACATGGGGCTGCAGTCCCATGCGCTGCGAATGGCGGCCGAGGGTGCGGTCAAAGCCTACGAGCATAGCGTTGGCGAACGCTGGAAGCCTTTTCAGCGCCAGGTCGAAAACCTAGGTGCCGGCGTCAGCCGGCAGGCGGCCGAACACCAGATGGCGGCTCTCGGATAGCCGCCATGGGCGGGACTTCGGTCCCGCCCATCTACCACCTCGCCTTATCGCAACTGGCGGCCCTTGCAGGGCCGGTCTGTTCGCATATCACGGCCAAGGCCATCGGGCCTCGGTGCTCCACTATATCGCCGCTACCGCCGGACGACGATAATCCCGGCCAGTGCGATGAGAATAATACCGAGCATGGAAGCCGCATCCAGACGTTCCGAGAACAGCACGACGCCCCATAGCACGGCGAAGGCCAGATAGGAAAAGTCCCAGGTCGAGATAATCGAGGATGGTCCCAACTGGTAGGCGATGGCCGTGCCGACACTGCCGATCAGCATCGTCATGCTCAAAAGCCCGATCAGCGCCCATTGGGTCCAGCCCATCGCAACCCACTCGCCCACGAACAGGCTTTGCCCGCTCTCGCTCCCTGCCATCACGGTCGCCAGGCTTGCGCCACCACCGAGAACGATCGCTATCACGTTGAAGATCAGGGCCAGAACGAAGGGGTCTTCGCCACGGCTCTTGGTGCGCGTCAGCACCATCGCCAGAGCGTAGAGAATGGCGGAGGCCAGTGGCATCACTGCGTATATGCTCAAATCGCCGGCCTGCGGCTTCAGCATGAGCAGTACGCCGACGAAGCCGAGGGCGACCCCGACCCAACCTTGCGCCCCGACAGGTTCCCTGATCCCGAAGGCCGCAAAAAGGGTGATGAACAGCGGGATCGTGTAATAGACCGCCGCCGCCATCGAGAAATTGAGGTGCGGTAGCGAAGCGTAATAGATCAGCAGGCTCGATAGAAGCAGGCTGCTTCGCACGATGGCCCAGCCAGGATAGGCTGGGCGCAACGATACCTGCGGAAAGCACCATTTCAGGATCGCGATCAACAACGGCAGCGTGACGCAGGACCGCAGGAAAATGAACTGCGACAGCGGCATGTCCGAGATTGTGACCTTGATGATCGCGTCTGCGATGGAAAGCGTCAGGTCCGTGAAAACCATCGCCGCAACGGCGATGCCCACCTTGTCCGCCTTCGGTGCCGTCTGAGTGATCGACATTTTTTCGCGTTCCCCTCGTTCCTTCGCGGAGGCTACCGAGGCGAGAGCGTTCCAACAATTCTGATTATACGGAAAGATTGTCCGTGCTATTGTACAATAGACAACGACATGAAGAGGATGCGGGGCTTTGAGCAGCGTGAACGACATGATCCTTTTCGCCGAACTCGCCGAAACGGGCAGCTTTACCCGTGCAGGGGAGCGGATCGGGATGCCTAAATCCACGGTCAGCCAGCGCATCGCCCAGCTTGAGGCACGTCTGGGACTGCGGCTCCTAAACCGCTCCACCCGGCACGTAAGCCTCACCGGTAGCGGTCAAGTCTATCTAGAATACTGCCGCCGCGTTCGCGCAGAGGTGTCGGCGGCGAACATGGCGATGACCAATCTGAAGGAACAGCCTGTCGGAACGCTGAAGATCACCTGCCCAGAGGTAACAGCGACCTATTTCATGCCGGCCTTCCTACACGGATTTACCACGCTGTTTCCCCGGATCACGGTCGAGCTGATCGCCACAAACCGGCATCTCGACATCATCCGCGAGCGGATTGATTTCGCTTTTCGCGTTGGCACGACCACAGGGCAGGACCTGATCGTGCGACGTGTCTCCTCGATCAAACGGATTCTCGTCTCCGCCCCGGCCTATCTGGCAGTTGGCAGTCCTCTTCGGGAACCGACCGATCTTCTACATCACCGCTGCCTGGTGCATGATGCGCAGCCTGAATGGGTGTTCTCGTCGCACGACACACCGATCGCCCTGCGGCCGCCGGCGGCCGCGACCTCGGATTCTATGGGGTTCCTGCTGCAATCCTGCATCGCGGGCGGCGGGGTCGCACTCCTCCCCGCTTATGTGTGCCAGCCGTCCGTCGCGGTCGGCCGCCTCGTGGAATTGCTCCCGGGCTGGGAAATTCCACCCTATGAAATGATGCTGATCTTTCCCAATCTGAAGAACCAGTCCAAAGCGCAGGCCGCATTCCGCGATTACGTCAATACCTTCGACTTTTCAGCGTTTCTCGTTGGGCAATAAATAGCCGGAACTTCCCAGCTTCACGCCGCTGGCTTTCGAACGCTGCAAGTCAGGGTATCACCTCATGCAGAAATCCGGATTGGTACCACTAAATGACAGCTATGCCGCATAGGGCAGAGAAATCGTGGCCTCCATGTAGGTCACGGCATTGCCGCCCAGAATAACGCGGTCATCGGTCAACTCGCAGTCGAGCCATCCGCCGCGTGCCGACGCCTGATAGGCCATGAGCGTGTTGCGGCCCAACCGCGCAGCCCAGTAGGGCACAAGCGTAGCATGGATTGACCCCGTAACCGGATCTTCGGGAATACCTGCGCCGGGGGCGAAGTAGCGGGACACGAAATCCGCTTTTGCGCCTTCCGTTTCCTGCCCTGTCACCACAAGGCCGACAGGGCCGAGACGAGCGATCGCCGCAAGGTTGGGAATGAAACCGCGGACGGCATCGGCGCTGCCGAGATCGGCAAAGAGATTCTCGAAGTTGCGGAAAATGCGGACAGGCGGTGTAGTGAAAATCCCTGCTATCTCTTCAGGTAGAATGTCGATGACCTCCGGCGCCAGGCGAGGAATGTCGAGCCTGTACCCATCCGGTTCCCTTGATACACGCAGCTCCCCGACCCGAGTGTGAAAGACGAGTAGCGTGTCCGCCTTCGCCTTGGTGAACAAGATGTGTGCTGTCGCCAGGGTGGCATGGCCGCAGAAATCGACCTCATGCGCCGGGGCAAACCAGCGCAAATCCCATGTCCCATCAGGGCGGGCTTTGACAAAGGCCGTCTCAGCCAGATTGTTCTCCTGCGTAATCGCCAACATCAATTCATCCGGCAGCCAGTCATCGAGCACGAGAACGGCAGCAGGATTTCCCGCGAAGAGGCGGTCGGTGAAGGCGTCGACCTGATACATGTGCATGAGGAAACTCCTTGCCGCAGATGGCTTATCTTAGCGTTGCTGCCGGCCTGAGTGCTAGCTAGGAAAGGTCCATGCCGCGTCTGTGAATTTCCGTCAGCCAGCATTCAGCGGCCCTTCTGCAGAAGCAAACACTCAGCTTGATGAGCGCCAAAATCTCGGCAGATTCAGCCAAGGACATTCAGAGCTTGTGCCAGGTCGTCGATGATGTCCTCGGGATGTTCCAGGCCGACCGAGAGGCGGAGCAGCCCTGCCGGCGCCATTGTTCTCGGGCCCTCGACGGACGCGCGATGCTCGATGAGAGTATGTGTCCCGCCGAGACTTGTGGCCCGCGTCACGAGCTTAAGCTGACCGGCGACACCCATTGCTGCCTCGGCCCCACCTTGAACAATGAAGGACAGCATTGCGCCGTAGCCGCTCATTTGTCGCTGTGCGAGCGCGTGGCCCGGATCGTCCGGCAAGCCGGGAAACAGCACCTTCTCCACACCTGGATGAGCGGCCAACGCTTCCGCCACTGTCTGCGCACCCTCGCAATGGGCGCGCATTCGTAGTGGCAAGGTCTGCAAACCTCGCAGGGCCAGCCAACAGTCGAAGGGTGCAGCCACACTTCCCTTGTGATGCTGGATCATGCGCAGCGGTCGTTCCAGCGGCGATCCCTCGGGAACGATGACAACGCCTGCCATCAGATCAGAGTGCCCGCCAATGTATTTCGTCGCCGAGTGCATGACGGCATCTGCGCCCAGTTCGAGGGGACGTTGAAGCACCGGTGTCGCCCATGTGTTGTCCACCACGGCGAGCGCACCAGCCTCATGGGCGATTTGACATGCCGCGCTGATGTCAACGACACGGATCATTGGATTGGACGGGGTTTCGATCCAGACAAGTCCCATCGGTGCTGCCGTAACCGCCGTACGCAGCGCATCGAGATCGCGCATATCGACGGGGACGAACTCAAAGCGCTTGCCAATGTCCGTCTCATCGATGAGCGAGCGGATCCCAAAATACATATCGTCCGGCACGACGATACGACCTTCTGTAGCATGCCCCTCGAACACGGCAGTGATTGCCGCCATGCCAGAGGAAAAGGCCAGAGCCGTACTTCCTCCTTCGAGCGAGGCCATTGCAGCCTCGAACGCGTTACGCGTGGGGTTTGCATCCCGGATGTATTCAAAACCAGAGGGAAACGTACCGTCAGCACCGCGATGAAAGGTCGTGCTGGTGTGTAGGGGGATCGAAACAGCACCGGTCGTTGGATCGACGCTGCGGCCGATATGGATTGCTTTCGTCTCGATATGCATCCGGGAACCTCCATGCTGAAATTCTACGGCGAAGTTGAAGATTGCAACGCCGGTCATTATAGTGACCGTAAAAGGCGCGCGACGGAAAGTCAATATAATGACCGACATGATGGTGATGGCCGAGACGGAGCAACAGCTAGGCTCGGTGCTTGCATGCCGAATCCAAAATCTCCGGCACGAGCAAATGCTGAGCCTCGACGCACTTGCCAAGCTCACCGGCCTTTCCAAGGGCACCGTGGTGGCACTCGAAAAAGGCAAGGCCAACCCTAGTATCGGCGTCTTGTGCCGGTTGGCTGCCGCCTTTTCGCTCTCGGTCTCCGATCTCCTGAGCAATCCGGCAAATGACACGGCGAGCAGTCCGATCGAGCGCACCACATCAAAGACCTTGTGGACCAGCCCCAAGGGCAGCCAGGCTGAGCTTCAGGTGTCCACCTCGGGCCGGACCATGTTCGAGTTATGGTCATGGACCATCATGCCGGGCGACGAGTTTCGAGCCGATGGGCACAGCCCAGATACACGCGAGCTGATTTCGGTTGCTGAAGGCAGCCTAAGAATACGGGTCGGTGCCGAAACACTGATCCTGAATGCTGGCGAAGGCGCGCGGCTGGTCACTGATCAGGAACATTCCTACGCCGCAGCGGGCGATCAGCCCGCTCGCTTTTCCATGGCGGTCCTGGAGCGTGGAGGCACTGCCGGTGATTCAGCATCCTTGGAGAACTGACGAAAAGCCAAATCGGCAAGACCAACCTGCAAATAAACATTCACCCCTTTGAAGAAAGAAGCGCCATGTACGTTCCCGCCCATTTTGATGAGCCAAGCCAAGACGTTCTGCACGAGCTGATCGAGAGCCACCCGCTCGGCATCTTGATCACCCATGGATCAAGCGGGCTCGATGCAAATCATATTCCCTTCGATCTCGACCGCACGAGCGGAGATCACGGGACGCTTCGCTGCCACGTCGCACGCAACAACACGGTCTGGCAGGATATAGCGACCGGCGATGAGGTGTTGGTGGTATTTCGCTCAGCCGACGCCTACATTTCGCCGAACTGGTATCCAAGCAAGCACGAGTTTCACAAGCAGGTTCCGACCTGGAACTACATCGTGGCACACGCTCACGGACAGGTCACCGTCCATGACGATGAGCGGTATGTTCGCCGAAATGTCGCCAAACTGACGCACAGGCATGAAGCAAGCCAGACGGTGCCCTGGAAGATGGGTGATGCACCCCGTGAATTCATCGACACGATGGTGAAGGCGATTGTTGGTCTGGAGATTGAAATCACGCGCCTTGTCGGAAAGGCCAAGCTCAGCCAGAACAAGGAACTGCGCGATATTCGCAGCGCGGGAGAGACGTTGAATTCGCACGGCGAACACAAAATCGGGCAGGCAATGCTCGCGGCGGCTGAGCGAAAATCAGATCAGACAGGCCAGTAAACCAGCATCGCCCTCGAATGCCAGCTTTCGGATGAGAGCTGCGGGAACAGCAGGCCCACGATGCCTGGTTCCGCGCCAAGATCTTGCAGGCGCTCGTAGATACCCGTCCTGATAAAACAGGTGAAGATGTCGAGGTGCATTTCGCCGAGAGATGGGGGCCGCCTTGCTGAAGGCAGGCGTTACGAAGCCGTGAGGCTAACGTGGTCCGCCCTCGGCTCCCCGATCGGGACGGCATTCTCACTAATATCGAGGCTGATAGTCCCACGCTGCAGTCACCGTCGATGAACTGATCGCAATAGAAGCGCTTCGTTTGGTCGAGTTCCAGACAGTGGACGGGTGGGCCGGGCGCCGGGTATGACTATACTTGATTCTGCGCCAGGTTCGGCACGTTCCAGCGCTGGACGAGCGCGACATTCCGCAACCGTCACTTGGCGCACGAGGTGATGCAGACCGACTATGCCGGCCACACATTGCCGGTCGTCGACCCCGATACCGGCCGTCATCCGCCAAGCGCCAATTTTCGTGGCATTGCTGGGGCGTCGTCTTTCACATTCGCCTATACCAGCTTCAATCAGAAGTTACCGACTGGATCGATCTGCGACAATCTGAAGGCGGGCGTCACCAAGGCGCTGTGGCTTTAGCCGACGCTCAACCAGGCCTTCGCCGCCATGCCTGAACATTATGATACGACGATCCCCCCGACTCGAGGCCGGTAGGACAAGGGACGACGATCGGCACCGACACGGCCATTCTGATCCAGCGGCTGATGCACGATCGACCTCATCCCGAACACGGATTTCGATCAAAATCCGGTCAAAATGCCAAAATAGGGCCGATAGAAGTGACCGTAGGTGCCTTCAGCGTCTTCGCTTGCATCGGCGAAGTATGGGAAAAAGACGGCTTGGCCTTGTTTTTAATGTGCACACTCTGTGACAACCGCCAGCCCGCAGCGCTTACGTTGCTCCGTGACAATCCCTAGTGTAGTGTCACTTCGATGTGAGTAGAACGCTATGGACCCGTTTGGCGGTACCGACCGGCGATAGCCATACGGCCGCAGTTCCACCTACTACGGAAGGAGCACTGATGCTGAAGGTGATTCTTCTAGCAGCGGCGATGACAATCTGCGTAGCTGCGACAGGGGCCGAAAAGTCAAAGTCGAGTGCGGACAATCCGATGTGGACCGCCTCGCTGAAATGGGACTGCAAGACCTCCGCCAAAATCGTCTGCGAGCGCGATGGCACTTGCAGAACAGGAGATAGCGATGCCGGCTTCCTGTTGAGCTACGACAATAATGTCGTAGAGTTTGCCGACGGCAACGTACATATCAAACGCCATTATCGGCAAACTGTGCAGGGAAGCCCGCTGCAACAAGAGGTCAAGGTGGAGCTTACCGACAACCGCGTGCTGTGGCTGACGGCGGTGGACGCCAGTCGCACCTATTCCGACGCATGGGTTGGCGCGTTGAGCGAATTGAAGGGCGGCGTCGTGCTAATGGAAAGCGAGGGTATATATTGTACACCACACGCCTGAGCAAACCATACAACTGTACGAGGGAACGTGCGAAACGGGGCTTGCGCTATTAGGACTGGTTAAAGGCGTTCATCGTCCGACCCGCTTTTTTTCAAAGTTCTGCTGGAGTAGCGTGCGCATCGGATGACTTACGGCATGTTGAGGTTGAACCAGCTTTTCTGTCGAAGGCCGTTCGCGTCATCATATTCGATGTACCAGGGCTTTTCGCGCAGTGGCCGGGAGATAGTGTAATAGGTAAAACTGCTTCCGAGGGACGATCCTCTATCGTTGCCGATCGTCTGGATCTCTGCCGGCATAAGTTTGCCATCGATTTCGACCTGGGCTTGCCTGGATCCGGTGCCATGATCGTGACCGAAACGCACAACGGTGGACGCGGTGGGCAGCGTGAGTTTGTCAGATCTGATACGGCACAGGCTTGCTTCTTCGCGCAGTCCCGGCCGATCAGAGTCGTTTCGGCTGATCGCTTGCCAGCCAGCAGGACAATCCGCATATCTGTCGAATCTTGCTGCGCTGGAGTTGGCTTGCGGGCAAGTCGGCCAATTGAACCCCGGAGCCTTCATTGCTGCTATCAGCCTATTGATTGGTGGATGGCAAGAAGGCGTACCCTGCCAGTCACCGGATAGACAAAGGAGCACCTGACAGCCCCATTCCGATGCCTGTGATTCGACTGGAAGACACGTCGCGCCTACGACAGCAGCGGTACCCACCAAGAGATATTTGAGCACGGTCATAGCCCTTTCGTCGCTACGGTTTCCGACACTTTACTATGGATTATCGACGCAAGGAAGGGCAGACCGAAAAGGCAGGTTCGTGCGAATACATCGCTTCATGAAACGAGATGACGACGGCGTGGTCGACAACCCGTTGCGCGCCAACATTGCCACTACGCTGGAGCGTGAGAGGGCCAAGCGTGCCTTGCCGCACATGCACATGGCCGAGTTGTTCCGTACCGCCGAAGGCCAGAAGCTTGCGTATCGTACCTATATCCAGACCGTGCGTCAGAGGAACAATGTCACGCTGACCACCTTGCAGATGATGGCAAGCAGCCTGGACTTGGCCATGGCCGAATTGCTCGTCGGTAGTGATGAACTGCCCGAATGGGCACGCCGATTGGACGAAACCTCGATCCGTCAGCGCTTGGCGCACATCATCAACACCGAACGGAAACGGCGCAATCTGCTCCGCTATGAGATGGCCGAATTGATCGGCGTGGCAGAGGCAACGTTTGTGAAACTGGAACGTGCAAGCGGCAATGTCAGCATCGATACGATTGCCGCGATCGCGAACGCGTTAACACTCGATCCGGCAACATTTCTTTTTTCGGATAAAGTTCTGCCGGTCGATTGATCTGCCCTTTTGGGGCACTGCCAGCCGCGGGCCGCGATGTCACGCACGTTGCCAAAGCCTGACCGTCTCAACGCCGTGCGGCCGCTGGCATGGAATTTTGACTTGGACCGTCGTGCCGATGCCGGGGCTGCTCTTGACGGCGAGCTTCCCTTTAAGGGTTGAGACCATCTGAGAGCAAGCAGTCAGTCCGAGACCGGCATGGTTTCCGGCTCGTGTTGAAAAGAACGGGATCGTTGCTTTCTCCAGAATCGCGGGCGTCATGCCTGTGCCGTTGTCGGTTACCTCAAAAAAGAGCGAACTGCGCCGAAAGAACGGATGCGGCTTGACGCTCGCTGCAATGAGAATTCGAGGGTTCTTGGTATCCGTCAGGGCTGTAAGCGCATTTTCAACGAGTTCGTCTGCCAACAATCTGAAAGGGGCGGCCGGGACAGGCTGAGCTCTGGCTGCAGCAGAGGCCGACAACTGAATCAGGCCACGTCGATCTCGTGCGACATCTTCGAGCAGCGTGCCCAGCAGTTCGGCCCGGAAATCTCGTGGTGCATAGGCTATTTTGAGCAGGCTGTCATTGATGGACTCCAACTCGGTGGCCGTGCCACGCGCGGCCTCGAGCAATTCGCTGCCCGGCGGCTCGTCGGGGCGCACATGCTCCAGAAATAGCCGCAAGGCCGAAACGCGCGACCGTGTCATATGCCCAAAGAGTGAAGCGAATGAGCGCATGTGCTGATCGCGGCGGCTTACAAAGGAATAGCGCTGGTGGATGATGAGATATAAGATCGCGCCCAAGCCCAGCGCAGCAGCGAAGATGAACCAGTTGCGCGAAGCCGCAGTATCAATGATGGCCGTTTGACGCAGTGTGGCGCTATGACCGACGGTGGCGCTGGATATCTCGTACATGGCTTGCTCGAGTTCGGTCATTGCTGCGAGAGCGTTGCCGTAGTTGGCACGGGCCTGGACAACGGGCGCGACTTTTTGTTCGAGCATTTGACGGAACTTGCCGAGGAGCGCGACGTCGCGATCGGGAAAAAAGCGATGGAGATAGGGCAGCTTCTGCAGCACGATGACATTGACGCTCAATATCGCCATTTGCCGATCTGTGTCCGGGTCGAGCTTGCCAGTTTCTTGGGCGAGCCGAAGATAGCCGCGTACCCGCAACAGGCGCTCGCGAATCTGCGTCGCGCGCCACTGAATCTCGTAGGTCTGATTGAGGATCTCGTCCGTCTCCTGCCGATAATGGTCCGACTGAATGAACGTCCACGCACTCAGTCCAAGAGCAGCGGCCATACCGAGATACGGCAAGGCGGCGAACGGGCGGCCCTTGAAGAACTTCATTGGTTGGCGCGTAGAATGGTGGGAAAAAACACCCAGATTGAATTCCTGGCGGGAACATACGAAGTAGGCAATTTATCGAACGGCCAGACAATGAAAATGGGGCCTTTTTCGAGCAGGTCGATCGGTCGAAAAGCCTGACCGGGCAAGCAACGCGAGGTGGCTCTGTCCGCATCGCCACATTTGCGTTGGACGGCCAGGATCGGCTTGTAGGACAAGATTTCATCCCGGTGTATCTCGGAAATGAAATCGTCATAAGCGACAACCTTGATGACGTCCGCATCGGCCACGCCCGCTTGCTCCAGGACTGTCTCGAGCAATGGGCCACGAAATGCGATCGTTTCGTGCTCGCCGGTCCAGGGCGTGCGCGTATCATAAGTTTGTTGCTCGAAGACGGACTTTAGCTGCTCTACGGTGAATAGAGCGACCATCCGGCCCGATGCATCTTCCACCCTCAACTCGTTCGGATCACTGGATAAACGTTGGGCAGCACAGTTGAGCGGCAGAGCGAAAATAAGGATGATAGCGAGAACGCAAACCAACACGCCCGGCATCCGTGCATATGCGGGAAATAATGCGTTTGTCGAACACAAAGCCGAGGCACGCGGGTCCTTTCGAAACGTCGGGGAGGCCGCTGGGCAGCCAGGATCATAGGGATGTGGCGAATCTGATCGTAAGGTGTTCGTCAGAGAACAGGGAAACAGGTCCGTCGAGAGCTTTGCTCCGTATATGATCAAAACTGACATTTCTACAGCCCCCGCGGCAATCGCTGGCCTTGTTTCAAGAGCTTCGCACGGGCCTGCTTATAGTACTTCTCGGCAGAACCGGCATCGATACCGAGCCGGTCCGCCATGAGCTCGAAGACTTCCTTGCGCTTCACGCCAGGCGCGCGCTGAGCCATCATGTCGACTATGTCTTGCTCGCGCGGGGTGAGTGCTGAATAATGATAATCGGGTTTGGTCATGGAAACACGCGAGAGGCGAACGGAGAAGCCGTTCCTCGCAATATCGTCTAGAACATCGCCAAACACACCGGGGGCGAGGCCTGTCTTGCCAAGGTAAGCGGCGGCGCCGATCCGCCGGAAACTTTCTGCCTCGAGCCGATTGTCGGAGCCGGTCACAACAACATGGATCGCGCTCGGCGAGGATTCCACGATTTTCTCGACAACGCCGACGCGATCGGATAGCGAGGTTGGATCGTAACCGGGAAGGCCGGGATCGATCACGACAAGATCGCAGCGATTGCTTTGAAGCTCTGCCGCCGCCATCTCCAGCGTTTCCGCGCCCAGAACAATGCACTCTTCAAAGCTCGCTTTCACTTCTTTCATGAGCGCGAGACGCATAAGCGTTTGGTCTTCGACAACGAGGGCCTGGAACATTGAAAGCGTTTCCTTCCACAGGCTCCCCGCCCGGTGTTCAGAATTGTTCGGCCGAAAACAGGGATGGCGTCATCCCTGTTTTTTTCCTCCTCCAAAGGTAACTGTACGGGATGATCGTGCACCGGGAACAGAACGATGCCTATTCGACTTGTGTGTAGCAACGGCGAGAATGAAGCGGCAGATGGTGTCGCGGATCTCATTGCAACACATCACGAGAAAGTTGCCATGGTCGAACGCCTCGGCAAGCGGCTGATGGCTGCTGAAGGAATGGACACCACCGTGATCGGTCGGCGGCTGGATGCAGTGATGGCGGAAGAGAGCGCCTCGCGTCGACGGGTCGCGGCCACGCCCGTAAGCAATGTCGCGGAAATCAAAATGAAGGCCGCGTACTTCCAGAGGCTTATGGATCACGGTTGGTGCGAGGTCGATGCCGATGATCTGCACGAGCTGCTGCGATCTTTCACGCGGCTGCAAGCTTAGGAAATAAGCGACGAAAGCCATGCTGCCACGGCGTTCCAGGCGGCATAGATTCCTGCCGGCACCAAAATGATTGCGATGAACGCGATGGCACCGCCAATTGCGCCATCGGTGCGCCCTTCCACCTGATAGTAATATTTGTGCGCTTCGTCGTCGTAATTCATTGTTTTGTCTCCGACGCTTGCTTCAGTAGCAGCTGAACGGGGTGCTGAAACATTGTACTCCATAAGCCTGTTCGTTTCAACTTAGCGTTGATCTCCGCAACGAGGTAGCTGCTGTCGACGGCATCGCCTTTTGCTGTCGTCGCGGCAAAAGCATACCCTGTCGATATGAGCGCGGTGCCGACATCGATTGTCTCGCCATCCATCTGTCCGCCGCACACCACAAAAATAGCCTTGTCCAGCGCGTAGCCGATTGGCTGGCATGTGACGGCTGCGCTGTCGACCAGTGCGGCGAGATGCGCCAGCGAGGCATTGCCGCAGTCTATCTTCCTGCCATCGGGCTCTTCGGCAATCGTGCCGCGAAGGCATGATTGGACACCGTAGAGGCGGAAAACTCGACCTCCGTCACGCCAGGTATCGCCAGTGAGCAACTGGATCGACTTTGACACCGTGAACGGAATTGGTGCTGCAGGTGCACTGCCATCCTGCGCCTTCGCCGGCGCAGCCACGAACAAATAAGCGAGTAGTGTGAGGCTAGTTAGCTTCATTCTGGAACTGCTTGCCAAGGTCCGCGGAATGATCGAGATCGGGGCGCAGGGATTTGCCGTCCTTGTTGCGGCCGATCGCTGCCATGTCGAAAAATACCATCTCGTCATCGTCATAGGCGACACTGTAAGGATCGTTTGCGTCGCCCGCACCGACGAGGGAAAAACAGGAGACGGCATCTGGCTCTCCCGTCTTGCTTTGCAACACCAGCGTCTTGCAGAGAACAACAAACGCACGGCTGTTGTAGATCGCGCCTTCATAATCCTGCGCTGCCTTTGTGCAGTCCCATTCCTCTGTCTTGTACGTGATCCTAGGCTTCGGGCAGGCCGCCAGGCCGCGCAGGCGATAGGTGACGCCATTGATAACGCGTTCAGTCGCCGACGGCACCTTGATTGGCAGAGCTAAAGCCGTAACGTCGCGCTGGTAGAGAGCGCCCTTGGCATCATAGCGCTCGTAGACGAGGACCTTTTCGCCCGGCTTCGCGAACTTGAGCATGTAATCCTTGGACGGTTGCACGAAGGCATTCGGAGCGCCGGGGCCGTCGCCATAGGCAATGGTGCTACTGAGCAGCAAGGCCATGAGTAAGGCTGTCTGTTTCATCAGAAATCTATCCTCGACCGCACGTATCGCATTGACACTTTACTAGGGCTGCGTGTAGCCATAGTAAAGTGTCATTTTTGGTTAGCGCGATGAATGCTCGAACCATCCTACTGTTTTCCCTTTGCGGCATGACAACGCCGGTGGGGGCGTACTGCCAGGATTTAGGATCAGAGCGCGTCGCAACCGCGTTTGCAACAACGGCAAACGCCCGCGTCCCTGCTGAGTTCGGGGAACGTAGCGTTTGCGAAACTGGTGATCGTGGGCAAATCACCAGCCTCGTGCGTTCAATCGCACAAGACGAAGGGTTCGACGCCGATCTGGCCGAAGCGTTAGCATGGGCCGAAAGCGATCTCGGCGCCACCCAAGGTCCATCGAAAGCTGGCGCCTTGGGAATTATGCAACTGATGCCCGGGACGGCCGCTGATCTCGGCGTAAACGACCGTTGCGATGCAGCGGCGAACGTCCGAGCGGGAATCCGCTATCTCAAGTCACTCTATGACGAGTTTCAGGATCCGTTGCTGATGCTGGCGGCATACAATGCCGGGCTCAACAAGGTTTACGAGGCGCAAGGCATTCCGGTGAATCCGGAGACGGCAGAATACGTCGTGAAAATCCTGAACCGCTGGAAGTTCGGCAGCCTCAAAAAGCCTGCACCGAGCAAATCCGAAATAGTCGCAACGGCTTTGCCCGCAAACGCCGACGCCTGGCAGGACGGCCATGTCATCGATTTTGGTAACTGAAAGGAGCGAAGGGTGAATTATAGGAACGCAGGCAAATTCGCCTTGAAACTGACCTTGGCTTCGGCGGTTGGAATGGCGCTTACGCCGGTGAGCGCCTATGCGCAGTCGGCCGCGCCCATCGAAGGCGTACTGGAATGGTTCGTCGGCGTGCTGCAAGGGAGCATAGCGAGATCATTCGCCATTATTGCGGTTTGTTTCCTCGGCTTCATGGCGATGACAGGACGGCTCGCGTGGATGATGGCATTTTCAATCATCATCGGCATCGCTCTGATCTTCGGAGCCGCGCAGCTTGTGGATTCGGTACGTGCGACTGCAGGAGGCGCATGAGGACATGGATGATGAAGAAGTCTATGTCGAGCCAGTCAGCCTACCTCTGACGCGCCCTCCAATGAAATGGGGCGTTCGATATGAAGTTTTTGCGCTGAACGGCATCCTGGCTGTGATCGGCTTTATCGCGACAAGCAGCTTCGTCCTCGGGCTTGGCATGTTCGGCGTCATACATCTTGTCAGCGCGTATCTGTGCCAGCGCGATCCGTACATGTTTCATATTTTCGAGCGGCGCGTGTCCAAACGCGGAGCTGTGGCAAACCTCGCCTTCTGGGGCGCGAGGAGCTATTCGCCATGAGTGTCGCCGCCGACCTGAAATTTGGACGTGAACGCCGCCGCGAGAAGCCCGCGGCGATGCACGTCCCCTACCTTCGCCATGTCGATGACAATTTGATTGTGACGAAGAGCGGTTTTCTGGTCGGCTTCATTCAGCTCAGCGGCCTGCCGTTCCAGACGATGGATCAGGCGGAGTTGAACAGCCGCATGTTTAACCGCAACACGACGTTCCGTAATCTTTCGACCTCTCGCTTCGCGGTTTACACAACGATCATTCGTCGACACGCCGCGCCGGAAATCGAAGGCGACTTCGACAATCCTTTCGTGGCGGAATTGGACGCCCGCTACATGGATGAGCTTCGGGCTAAAAACCTGTTCGTCAATGAGGGATATCTGACGGTCATACGCCGGCCGATGGTCGGCCATGTCGGCTGGGTGGACAAGGCGCTCAATGCGTTCCGGATTAGTACGGCAGGCGAAGAAACCCGCGATGAGGCGATGGCGGAATTGCATGATGTCCTCGACGGCATTTTCAAGGACTTTGCGGCGTACGGCGCGCGTCTTCTCGGTGTCGTGAAACGCCGTAACAGCTTCTTTTCCGAGCCGGCGGAGTTTCTGGCAAAGATTCTCGCGGGCGGCATCGATGTGGAAATGCCCTTGCCGCGTATGAGCCTGGCCGACGTGCTGGCGACGCGGCAACTGTTTTTCGGAAAGTCCGCCCTGGAAATTCGTGGATCCGATGCAGGCAAGCTCGGCGCCATGGTGTCGATCAAGGAATATCCGCCCTTCACCGCTCCGGGGTCACTGGATGGTCTTTTGCGCCTGCCGCATGAATTTGTCCTGACGCAGAGCTTTGCGATCGAGGACCGCGTGACAGCGATGCGTAGAATCAACACCATCGCCAACCAGGTCGAGGGATCCGACGACGCGGGCACCACAGTCGAGGATTCCGTCCATGACGGCGCCGACAAGCTGGCCGGCGGAGAAGTCGTCTTCGGACAGCACCACATGAGCGTCATGGCGCTAGCACCGGATATGGCTGGACTCAACCGTGCGCTCTCCGACATCACCGCGGAGCTGTCACGCATGTCGATCGTGCCAGTGCGCGAGACACTCAACACCGAATTGGCCTTCTGGGCCCAGTTGCCGGGAAACTTCAGCTATATCGCGCGCCGTGCACTGATTTCGTCGCTCAACTTCGCGGGTCTGTTTTCAGGACATAATTTCCCATCTGGCCAACGCGAAGGGCTGCACTGGAAACGGCCCATCGCCTTGCTCGAAACGACCAGCCAGACGGCCTACCATTTCAATTTTCACGTACACGACGTCGGACACTTCACGGTGTTC
This sequence comes from Mesorhizobium sp. A623, assembly GCF_054489405.1. Classification (NCBI taxonomy): domain Bacteria; kingdom Pseudomonadati; phylum Pseudomonadota; class Alphaproteobacteria; order Hyphomicrobiales; family Phyllobacteriaceae; genus Mesorhizobium; species Mesorhizobium sp. A623. The sequence goes on along the minus strand of NZ_JBTMXB010000028.1, from coordinate 17,172 downwards.
GGCCCCACCGGCTCGGGCAAGACGGTGGTCCTGTCATTCCTGATGGCGCAGTCCATGCGCATCGTGCCCCGCCCACGGTGCGTTTACTTCGACTACATGCGGGGCGCCGAAATCTTCATCCGCGCGCTCGGCGGCCGCTACGAGATCATGGAACCCTCTCAACCGACAGGGTTCGCGCCGCTTCAGCTCGAAGATACGGCGGAAAACCGAGCGTTCCTGGAAGATTTACTCATCTACATTCTCACGCCTGATGGCGGCACACTTGAGGTGGCGGAGATGCGCGTCGTCAACGCCGCCGTCGACATGATCTACAAGATCCCGCGCGAACAGCGAACCTTCGATCTCCTGCCGGAAGTACTTCGAGGATCGCTCATGCCCGGCATGAACGACCTCGCCGCACGCATTCAGCCTTGGCTCGACCCGAAGGACAAGGGCTGGCTTTTCAACAACCGTACCGATCTCGTCGATTTCTCGAAGTCGGTCGTCGGCTTCGACATGACCAAGATCCTGGGTGACAAGAAGCTGCGGTCGGCGGCCTTGCTTTACATCTTCCACCGCCTTGAGGAAGTCATCGACGGCACGCCGATCATGCTCTTCCTCGATGAAGGCTGGAAGCTGCTGGATGACGAGGTTTTCTCCGCCTTCATCAACGAGACCTTGAAAACCATTCGGCGTCGCAACGGCGTGGTCGGCTTCGGCACGCAGACGGCGGAGGACGTCGTCAATTCCTCCATCTCGTCGTCTTTGATCGAGCAGACCAAGACCAACATTTTCTTCCCCAACCCCAAGGCGAGCAAGGAATCCTACATGGAGCGCTTCTCGCTCACCGCAAAGGAATTCGAGTTCGTGCGCCGAACAGCGAAGGAAACGCGCACCTTCCTTGTCAAGCACGACAGCGACTCGATCGTCGCCAAGCTCGATCTATCGGCCATGCCCGACCTCATCAAGGTCCTGTCCTCGAACGAAACCAACAGCAAGGAATGCGCGCGGCTTCGGGAAACCTTCGGCGACGAGCCTGAGGCGTGGCTACCATATTTCTGCGGATGGGAGAGCGAGCATGAAGAGGCGGCTTAGCAGCACTTTTCTCGCCGCAGCCATCGCGACAGCGGGCGGTATCACTGCTTCTGTCGCGCAAATCGCAGTCATCGATGACGCTAATCTCGACAAGCGGCACGAGGACGAGCACCACAGCAAAAAGTCGGACGCGGCGAAGAAGGACGAAACCGACAAGAAGAAGAGCGTCGTCTGCACCTATTCGAGCAAATACCGCTCACAGATGTTTCGGCGATCGCCGGCGGATGCGTTGCAGCGGGACGCGGGCAACGTGAAACTGATCCGCTACTACGCGCAGAAATATGGCGTGCCTGAGGGCCTGGCGCTCTCCGCAGCGTATCAGGAATCACGGTTTGACACCTGCGCCGGAAGCCACACGGGCGTCAAAGGCGTCATGCAACTGACAAAAGGCACGGGCAAGTCCATGGGACTCGACCGCGACGTGAACGAGCAGAATGTCGAGGGAGGCGTCAAATATCTTGGCATGGGCGTGAAGCAATGCGGGGCGACGAATTATTCCTGTCTCGCTTCCTTCTACAATGGATCGAACGCTGCCGAACAAAGCCAATGGGCCGGCGGCGTCGGTCGCTGGAACGGCTACTTCAACGAATATGTGTCAAGCGGCAAGGCGCCGGCTGCAGCGCCGCCGCCATTCTCTATCGTTACCGCTGACGGTGCCGGCGGTATTGCCCAGGGTGGAGCCATGGCCGCCGTCAGAAAGGCAGCTGGCGGCCTCGATGCAAGCTCATCCCAGATCGGTGCCAATAGCTCGGCAATCGACGCGCTCATGGGCGCCGTCGGTCAGGCGACGGAATACAAAGACGCCTGGGAGCTGAATTCATCCGCTCGGGGCGTCTACGCCGGTGTCACCAACCAATATATTGCTCAGTCCGGCGATTTCACGGCGTTGCTGGCACAATTTCTGTCGATGCAGAACGTCCAGAAATCGCAGGCTGCCAGGCTGGTGGAAAGCCCCAAGAACGGCGCTCCAAACCCGTTTTCCTGCGATCCTGCCGAACTGGAGCGACTCAAGATCGATCGTAATCGTTGGTTACCGTGCGCGCTCGACAACGCGCGGTCACGCACGGCTGACGGGCGAACGGTCAATATTACCGCTGATCCAGCTGGCGCTTCCAGCGTGATCGATGCTCTGCAGCAATAGGAGGCTGAGATGAAGAAATTTGCGATTGCCGCCGGTCTGGCCCTCTGGTCGAGCGCCGCTCTTGCACAGATCGCTGTCATTGATGGAGCCAATCTCGATATTGCCCGCAAAAACGCGGAAAATACCAACTCCATCATGGATTCCAACAAAGACATTCTGAAAAAGAGCGAGGAGATCCTGCAGGCCCTCAGTGGCAGTCGCGACGGTTCCCTGGGCATTGGAGAAACCGGTCTCGGCGGTAACATGTCGATCGCGCAGGCGCCGTCGTTCGGCTCGATCCTCAATGGCGGTGCATTGTCGTTCGGCGGCCTGCCCCCCGAAATCCAGAAAATCGCCGGCGCTGTCATCAACGGGCTCCAGCTGGTGAAACAACTCCAGCAACTTGCGGGCAAGGAGACGAGCGCCGTCAATACGGCATATGGCGGGAGCGTCAATGTCGCTTCCCTCCTCAGCGCGTTGACCTCGCAAGCGTCGCAGGGCGTCTCGCAACGCGAACAATCCTTGCAATCGGCCAGCGGTCAGATCGGACAGTCCGATGACGTCAAGGGGTCAGTGGACCAGAACACGCGGATGCAATTGGAAGGCGCGCGGGCGGTCAATGAGCTGATCGGCGTCCAGAACGGTGCGGTCGCTGCTTTGAATGAGCAATTGAAGACCGATCTTCTACGCCAAAGCCAGGTGCAGAAGATGATGACGCCGCGCAAGGTCAATCCGTTCACGGATTTTGGCAAGAGCGGAGGCTAGCGGTTGTCAGGGCTGGTCTTGCGCATGGGCGTTGTCATCGTGGTTGTCCTGGCCCTTTCCAGCTGCGCCAGCCGGGAGCTGAAAGCGCCGTGCGGCCCGTTGGCGTATACCGACGAAGATGGATGCGGACCGCTGAAGCCTGTCAATTCAACGCCATTTGTCACCGTGCTTGAAGGCCATCCATGAACGGGCTCGCTGAAAGCATTCTCGGTGGTATCGACAACATCGGTGAGGATTTCGTTCGCAACGTCTACATGCAGCTTGGCAACGCCATGGGGAACGTCTTCACGCTCATGCTCACCCTCTACATAATTTGGTGGGGCTATTCGATCATGAGCGGGCGGGAGTCGATTTCGCCTATCGAAGCAGCTTACCGCCTCGGCCGCGTGGTCATCATCTATCTGTTGCTCAACAGGTGGGGAACATTTTCCGCGACGATCTATCAGCTTGTGCAAAGCATTCCGGACGAAGTCGGCAAGGTGATCGTCGGCGCTGTGTCGCGGGCGACGGGGGAACAGTTGAGCGACCAGGCGGCGATCCCGGCGCTTATCGACAACCTGTATCAAGGCGCGCAGGACGTGGCCAACCAGGTTTATAGCGGCTCCTTCTACGACATCTTCGGCGCACTCTTGTCACTGCTCGTTCTACTTTCGGCCATCCTTTTCGCAGCACTTGCTATCGCTGCGATCATCGCGGCCAAAGTGATGTTGTTCATTACGCTCGCCCTGGCGCCGATATGGATCATTCTTTGGCTTTACCGCTGGTCATCACGCATGAGCGAAGGGTTCATCTCGCTCACCACCTTTCTGATGATCCAGCAGGTTTTGATCTACGGCTTCCTCGGCTTCTACTTCTCGCTGGTCAACGCTGCGCTGAACACCGCCACGTCCGGCGGAGCGACCATGGACAGCAAAATGTCGCTGGTGCTGCCGCTCGTGCTGGTGACGATCATCGGGATCTACGTCCTCATGCAGATACCGTCGATTGCTTCAATCCTAAACGGCGGCGGCTATTTGAGCACTGTCGGAGCATACAACCCGTATAGGAATTTCGGCAGGAACGCCGCCCGCTACTCGGGTACGCGATGGGCCGCAAATCGAGCCATCCGGGGAGCTCGGCAATTTGCCGGAAATCAATTTCGACGCGTGCGCAACGCTCGGATGGACGACGCGACCCGGTCGTCCATCCAGCAAGCCGCGCGCGAGAATTCGCGGCCACTGGCCTAGAAACTGACGCAACATAGTCGATCGCTCCGTGGAAATGAGGCAACAATAAAGTGTCAAATCCAGCGGAGCCGACGACGGAAGACAGTGGTGGGGCTGTAGAGCAGCGCTATTATAAAGCAGGTGCTACCTGGGAAGACGACACGCACCGGTCAATGCGTCGTTCACGCACATTGGCATGGATCGTCAGCGGTATCTCGGGCCTGGTCGCTGTACTGTCTCTGGTAGCACTGGTCTTGATCCTGCCGCTTCGCCAGTTTGAGCCATATGTTGTCGAGGTCGACAAATCGACGGGGTATCTCGAGATTGCCCGCGCTTTGAAGCCGGGAGACTTATCGCAGAACGAGGCCGTCACTGCAGCGAACCTGGTGCGCTACATTCGTGCACGTGAAACCTATGATGCTCGCGAGTTGAAGCAGAATTACGATCTTGCACAGCTCTACTCAACCAGTGTGGCGTCGAAGGATTTGACCTGGCTTTTCACGCCGTCAAACCCGCAATCGCTCGACAAGATTTATGACCGCAACGTCACCGTGTCGGTCGAGATCAAATCCGTATCCCTGCTCAATCGCAACACCGCCTCGGTGCGTTTCGCCACGGCGACGCGGCGGGACAATTCATCCACGATCGACAATTGGGTAGCGGTAATAAAATTTCGCTACACCACGACGCCGCTCAAGAACGAATGGCGTTTTGACAACCCCTTGGGGTTTCAGGTCACGGATTATCGCCGTGATCAGGAGTCGGCGCCGACCGCAGGGAACCTGCAATGAGCCGATGTCTTGGTCTCACCCTGTCGCTCGCTCTGTTCTTCGGCGCAGCATATGGCGCGTCTGCACGCGATGCACGCATTCGATATGTCACCTTCAACAATGACGATGTGACGACTGTGAGCGCGGCTCTGGGTATTTCGACGATGATCGAACTCAGTCCAACCGAGATTATCGAGACCGTCTCGGCCGGCGACACAAAAGGCTGGTCGATTGTCCCGAAGCGCGGATCGCAGTTCCTTTTTGTCAAACCGCTGGAACGCGATGCGTGGACCAATGTCAATGTCGTCACCAACCGACGTGTCTATTCGTTGCTCCTCAAGGCAACAAACAGCGACAGCGATCGAGCGTCTTTCCAGGCGCGGTTCAAATACCCTGACGAGGACGTTAATGCGCGCCTGCTTTCCCAAGCCAGAGAGAGTGCGGCCGATCCGGATTTGAAGGACCTGAGCTATGCGGACCTCAACTACGACTACGCCTACAAGGGCGACGACAGTCTGAAGCCTCGCACGATCTTCGATGATGGCACGAAAGTGTTCCTTGAGTTCAAGGGCGACATTCCCGCGATCTTCGTCGTCGACAACAAGCGCCATGAGTCGCTGGTGAACGTTCGCACCCAAGGCAAATACACCATCATCGACAAGGTCGCGCGGCAATTCACGCTGCGTGCCGATGGGAAAACGCTTTGCCTCTACAACCGGGCGCGCCCCGATGCCATCGACCCGGTCGAGCAGGTCTACGGCCCGGCGAAATTGCAAAGGAGTTCCACACTGTTCGGACCGAGCGGAGGGCGGTGATGAGCCCGATAGATTATAACCAGCTAGATGGCAGCCCGACCGTCGCGAGGCGCGGCGCCGGTACCAGTATGAAGATTGGTTTGGCCGGGCTCGGTGTGGTTCTCGTGGGCGCTCTGATATGGCTGAACTGGCCTCGCGAGCCGGTTTCGCGCGATCTTGGCAGCGAGGGCGAGGAAAGCTTCAATCCGCCAGAATTTCGGTCGCCCGCGCTGAGCGAACAGCCGCAGCCCGCCGATGGCACGATCGATCAGATCGTGGTGCCGCCGCCGACAGAAGACCAGAACAGCGTGCAACAGTCCGACAATGTCGATCAGACGGTGCGGGAAGGCGTCGACCTTGATGCGCAGCGGCGGGCTCTGGAGGCGCAAATGGCGGCCGAGGAAGCTCGTCGCAAGGCGCAAGAGGACGAAGCCCGCCGCAAGGTCGAAGCTGATGAAGACGCACGCCGCCAGGCCGAAGCCGCCGAGCACGAAAAAGCGGTGTGGGAACGCCTGAGATCGAACCAGATGGTGACGAATGATGAAACCGGCTCGACGGATGCAGGCGCGCCGCCGGGACAGGTCGAGATTGCAGCCGACGGCCAGATTGTTCCGATGCCAGGCGCCGACAGCGACCCCAACAAGGCATTTCTGGCACAATCTGAGGCAAGCTCGACCGTTATGGCCAAGGCCAGGATTTTCCGGCGCACCGATGCGCTGATACCGGAAGGCGCGGTCATTCGCGGATATCTGGAAACCGCGATCAACACGGACCTCCCGGGCGCCGTTCGTGCTGTCGTGCGTGAGGATGTCTTTTCACTCGATGGAAGGAGGATCCTCATTCCGAAAGGTTCGCGCCTGACCGGTGAATACCGATCAGGACTCGCGCGCGGCCAGAAGCGCGTTTTCATCGTGTGGAACAGGGTCATTCGCTCGGACGGCATTTCTGTCGATATCAAGTCACCTGGAGCGGATGCGCTCGGCCGCGGCGGCATGGGCGGCCGTGTCGATACGCACTGGCTTGAACGCTACGGCAATGCCATCATGCTTTCCATTGTCGGGGGCGTGTCCGAATATCTATCGTCGCTCGCTGACAGTGGCCAGGATGCGCAACAGCGCCAGGTGACGACGATCGACCCCGTGACCGGCCAGTCGACGACCGTGACCTATGGCGGCGGGTATGGCTCGCAGCGCGATGCGCGCAGCATTGCCTTCGACAAATCTTCGAGTGCCCTGCAACAGCTCGCGCAGGAAGCGTTTCGCGACACGCAAAACATCGGCCCCACGGTCTACGTCGACCAAGGCACGTCCGTTGTCGTTCTGGTGCGGCGCGATCTGGATTTCTCCGATTTGTATGCCGATCCAGTGCAGCAGGAACTCGCACGGCTAAGAGCTGGCGGCAGGCCGAAAACGGCAATCGATCCGACACCGCTCTTCTGGACACCCAAGGATCATTATTATCCCGGCTACGGAAGCCCGGTGAAATGAACGCCGTGCACCCCCTCCCCGATCCCTGGGCAAGAGCACCGGTTCTACGTGCCCATCTGGAACCGATATGGGCGAATTTACACGAAGAGGGGGTGTCGGAAATCGCCATCAACAGACCGGGAGAGCTGTTCATCGAGCGGCTGGGCGTGACAGAAATGGAGCGCGTCGTAAAGCGCGAGATCACTCCCGGCTGGATTCGCACGATTGCGACCGGCGTGGCTTCGGCAACAAATCAGGTCATCAACGAAGAAAGGCCGGTGCTATCCGCCGCCCTGCCCTCCGGCGAGCGCATCCAATGCATATTGCCGCCTGCGGCGCCCGATGGTGGAGCGATCTCGATCCGCAAGCAGGTCATCATGGATATGTCACTTGATGACTACAGAAATCTCGGCGCCTTCGAGAATACGGCAATGGGTAGCGGCCTTGCGCTATCGTCCGAGGAAAAGCGACTTGTCGAGATGTTACACGACACATCGCCCATGGAGTTCTTACAGTACGCCGTTCGCAGCCGTGTCTCGATCGTCGTCTCGGGCGGGACGTCGACCGGAAAGACGACGTTCCTGAACGCGCTGCTGAAGGAGATTCCCGCTCATGAACGCATCATCACGATCGAGGACACGCGCGAACTGAAGCCGCCTGCGCCGAACAGTGTCACCCTGATTTCCTCGAAAGGCGATCAGGGTCTCGCCAAGGTCTCGGCGCAGCAACTGCTCGAGGCCTCCCTTCGCATGCGGCCGGACCGTCTGCTGTTGGGCGAGTTGCGCGGTGCGGAAACCTTCGCATTCCTCCAGGCCATCAATACCGGCCATCCGGGTTCGTTGACCACAGTTCATGCCAATTCCGCTCGGTCTGCTTACGAGCGTTTGGCGCTGATGGTTATGCAGGGTAGCTCGGCCCTCTCGCGAACCGAGATCCTCGACTATCTGCGCGAGGTCATTCCGGTCGTCGTGCAAATGGTGCGCAGCGAGGGCGGCCGGCGCGGCATCAGCGAGATCAGGTTCACCAAGGCGGAGACGATCTAGCGGGAGCGTCCATGAAGAGAATTGCAGAAACAATCTTTATGGCGCTCATGGCGGTGGCCCTGGGCGTCTTGTTTTTCACGGTCGCCTACGCGGCAACGGATTGGTACAGGACCGGCTCCCATATCCTCTTTGACCAGCTCAACACCAATCCGCTGCCGGTAGTTCAATGGGCCTGGGCGGATGTCCAAGCGAGAGATTACGACCGGGTGCAATACGCCGTTGCGGCGGGCGCGGTGGGGTTTTTCCTGCCGCTCGTCAGCGCATTCCTCATGCATCCGAGGAAGCGCAACGATTCCCGCTTCATGACTATGAGCGACGCAGCAAAAACGGGGCTCACCAAGACCGGTGGTATTTTCATCGGCCGCGCAGGTGGCAAGCTCGCCGACATCTTTTCCCCGCACCGCGATCAACGCACTGGCAAGATCCGTTTGACGCGCCCCAAATTGATCGGGGGGAAAAAGCTATGGATTGATGGTGATGACGTCGGCGGCTTCGTCATCGGCCCGCCACGTTCCGGCAAGGGTGCATCCCTTATCATCCCGAACGCTTTGGCTTGGCCACACTCGCTGGTCGTTCTCGATCTGCGCGGTGAGACTTATGAAGCGACGGCCGGCTACCGTTCCACCATGAGCCGCGTCGTGCGTTTCGCGCCGGCCGACCCGGACGGAAAGACCGCATGCTACAATCCGATGGACTTCATCTCGCTGGACTCGGCGCAGCGTGACATCGATCTTCGCAATATCGCCGCGGCGCTGTTTCCGCGGCCGCCTTCCAACGCGGACCCCTATTGGGTCAACGACGCCCGCCTTCTGTTCACCGGTATAGCATCCTATGTCGTGGAATCGCCGGCAATCCCGAACGAGAAGAAGACCTTCGCGACAATCCTCGAGATCATGAATGGTGCGGAGCAACCGCTTTTGGAATTCATCGGCTCGCTGCGCGAGGAGCGCCGACGGGAATGCTCGCAATTCACGCTGCAAAGCTTGCTGCCCTATTTCGAGATGTCTGAACGGCAGTTCTCCGGCATCTACGCCGGCGTGCGCACCGGCATGGCGCCGTTCCTCAACGAACGCATCATGCGGGCCACGTCGCGCAGCACCTTCGACATTCGCAAGCTCAAGCGGGAGCGGGTTTCGCTCTATCTGGACGTTCGGCGCGAGCAGATCACGTCGCTTGGTCCGCTGTTCAATGTCCTGATCACGCAAATGATGAACTTCATGTCCGAAAACCTGCCCCGTCCAGACGAACATCAGGTGCTTGTGCTGCTCGATGAATTCCAGAACCTTGGCAAGCTGGAGAAGGTGACCGAAATGGCGAGCGTGCTGGGCGGCAACGGCGTCCCGATGTGGTTTTTCGTGCAATCGCTCAAGGCGGTGGATGAAGTTTATCGCGAGGAAGGGCGCAAGACGCTCATCAACGCCGCCCGTGTCCAGATATTTTTCGGCGCGCAGGACGCCGATGACCTGCGCTATGTTTCGGAGCAGCTGGGCGAAACTTCGGACGTGCAAAAGGACGAGACCCGCACCAAGGCGACGCTGTTCGACACCTATTACACGCGCTCGGTCCATCGTAAGGAAGTGCGCCGGCCGCTCATGCGGCCAGATGAAATCCGCACGCTCGACAAGAACAAGGTCATCATACTGCCGCGCGGTCAACTGCCGATCCTCGGCACGCGTAATTTCTATTTCGCCGACCGCCAGCTCGCCAAACGTGCATTCATGCCCCTGCCGTCCTCTATCGACGGTTCACGAACGAAAGCCGCTCCAGGCGATTCACCTGCAGTAGTCCCATCACCTCCGCTCCCCACGATTGTGCCGACAGCGCCGGCGTATCGCTCAGGCCTGCTACAAACGCGCCTGCAGCGCGGCGCTACCTTCGCCGCAAAAGCCGGCCGTACAGCTCCTCCGCCACCGCGCCGGCGGGTGATTGGGAAAGAGCCGTCGAGAGCCGCAGTCGATCCAGCTCTGTCCAGCCCTCCTGCTGTAGATTTCTCGGCACTAGCCGCGAGAGCGGCAACGACAAGCATAGCGCCAGACAAAGAGGCGGCAGTTGCGGCGATCCTCGGTAAGGTGCTGTCTCTTCGATCCTACGCAACCGACACGGAGGCGTTTGACCGAAACTTTAGCGTCGTCGAAGACATCTTGCCTGAAGCGCTCGACGGATAACTTGGCGTAATGACATTGACATTACGTGATGCTGTGCTAGATCATGCCCATAGGAGATCCCGGCTATGGCCACATTGAGCACCGCACCCAACAAACGCGAAACGCTGAACATCCGTATCAAGCCCGAAGAACGGAGCCTGATCGACCGTGCCGCCAAGGCGCGAGGGAAAAATCGCACCGATTTCGTCCTCGAAGCCGCTCGCATGGCCGCCGAGGAAGCCTTGCTTGACCAAGCTATCATTGCAGCCAGCCCGGAAGCCTACGCCGCATTCCTGGCGCGGCTGGATATGCCCCCTGAACCCAACGAACGCTTGCGCAAGACCATGCAGACGCCCGCCCCATGGGAGAAAGCATGACGGTTGCGGCGCCCGAACCTCTGGCGGCGCATCACGACGTTCAATTGTTCGTATCCGGCGTTGAAAGCCTAGATCAATGGCTAAAGCACCGCGCCCTGAAAAATCAGACAACGGGGGCGTCCCGCACCTTTGTCGCATGTGATGATCGTCGCGTGCTGGCGTATTACGCCTTGTCGTCGAGCGCCGTCACCGTCGATGCCGCGGTGGGTCGTTTTCGTCGCAACATGCCGGATCCGATTCCGGTGGTCGTTCTCGGCCGCCTCGCCGTGGATCATTCACTGCAAGGCAAAGGCGTCGGTCGTGCCCTGGTGAGGGATGCGACCCTGCGTGTCATCCAAGCGGCAGACACCATCGGGATCAGAGGGATGATCGTGCATGCCCTTTCGGCAGAAGCGAAGGCATTCTACGAGCGAATCGGCTTCGAGCCGTCACCGCTCGATCCAATGACACTGATGGTCACGCTCGCCGACCTAAAAGCGAGCCTGTGATCAGGCTTCAGCCTAAAGAGCCCGCCAAACATTAGCAGATGACAAATTACCGGAATTGGGTGGACAGCAGAACGGCGGCTCCCAGATTCGCGATCAAGAAAGCGGACGCATCGAAAGATGGCAGCGCATGCGCGCTGGGAGCCACCTAGCCCGCCAGTGCCAGCTTCCCGTATCGGCTAATCTCCTTTTCGATTTCAGAGATCAGACCTTCCAGGGCAGGATTCCTAGTCTTCTTGGCTCGACGTATGACGTAGGCGAGCGAAGGCGGCGCAGGCAATTGAGTGTCGATGATTTCCATCTCTGGCCGCATGTGGCGCTCACTCAGTAGAGCGACACCGAGTCCCGCTTCCACTGCGGCAACGATGCCTGCGGCGCTGGAGCATTCGAACACGGTTTCCAGGTCCGCACCTCCATCCTGACCGATGTCAATCGCCCAGCGTCGGTAGAAGCAGTCATCGTCGAAGGAGAGGAACGGGATCGCCGCGTCAGGCGCTAACGACAGCTCGCGGGATTTGACCCAATGAAGGTTCTCGCGAAACAGCACCACGTCGGTCGGTCGGACCTCATGGGCGAAAACCTGCACGATGGCCACATCCAACTCGCCGCGCTCCAGCATCGACCGCAGCACCAGGCTCATGCGGACCTTCGTTCTCACCGCTACCTGCGGGTGCAGGCGTCGGAAACGCCCGAGGATGCGCGACAGGTCCGAGCATGTCGTGTCCTCCGTGAAGCCCAGCAGGATTCGGCCTGCCAAGTCCGACTTCGCGAGGCTGACCAGCGCCTCGTCGTGCAGGCCCAGGATCTTCGCGGCGTACTCAAGAAGACCATCGCCTTCGGGGGTGAACATGCCGCCGCCGGGCCGCCTGTCCAGCAACTCGCAGCCCAGGCTGGTTTCCATGCGCTTTATCTTGTGACTCACGGCGGATTGCGTAAGCCCGAGCGCCTCGGCAGCCCGGGTGACACCCCCGTGGAGCCTGATCGCCCGAAGCGCGCGTAGCGCATCAATGTCCAGCCGCCTGGTGTTGATCTCGTTCATCCTTAGCCTCGATGTGGCCGCATACGAAAACTGCATGCTCCACGAGTATTGCCTTTGCAAGGAATGATTACCATTAGACCATGTTTGTCATCACGTGATCGAAATTTGTCATGTGCGTGATCCTCGGGGAATGAGTAACTCGGGATAATATCCATGTAGGCATCCTATGACCGCTCTTTCCCTATCTCCGGCGGCCGCGCCCCGGTCCCGCTTCCTCTGGCCAGTGATGGCGGCGCTGCTCGTGATCGGCTGGAGTTCGGGTTTCGTTGGCATCCGCTACGCCAACGAGCAGGCTAGCGTGGCCGTCCTGCTGTTCTGGCGCACGCTGCTGTCAGGAGTCATCCTCCTTCCGTTCGCCCTGGCTTTCGGGCCGAGGATGCGCCTGCGCGCCGTGATGTCTCAGATCGGGTTCGGCGTTATGGCCGTATTCATCTACCTGGGAGGCTTCGCGCTTGCGATTGAGCAGCGCGTTCCGACCGGGCTGGTCGCGCTGATCTCCGATCTTGTGCCGCTGGCGATGGCGGCTATGGCCCAACCCCTATTGGGCGAGCGGCTCACTGGACGCCAATGGCTAGGCACCGCTATCGCAGTCACGGGAGTGCTGATCGTTTCCTTCGACACCCTGAGCTTCGGAACCGCCCCCTTGTGGGCCTACGGGCTGACCATTGGCTCGATGATGGTGTTCGCCTTGGCGTCGGTTCTTCGCAGGGGACGGGAGTCGCTGAACATGCCCGTTCACCAAAGCCTCTGCATCCACACGCTGACGGGCGCGGTTCTGTTCGGCATTTGCGGACTAGCTCAGGGCGGGCTGGAGCCGCCGATGACCCGCGATTTCGCGATCGGGATGGTCTGGCTCGTGCTGATCGGCACTTTCCTCGCCTATGCGGTCTACTACACCATGCTGCGCATGTTTCCAGTGGCGAAAGTCAGCGCGGCCATCTACCTGAGCCCGCCTGTGACCATGATCTGGGCCTGGATGCTGTTCTCGGAGCCGCTGACCGTTGCGATGTTCTTTGGGTTGGGGGTGACCCTCGTGGGGGTCTGGCTGACATCGCGCGACTGAGTTGTTTGTCATCCTGTCGGCTGGACCGATGTCCGCTCTCGGCGATAATGAAGTCAGGTGAAATGACTGAAATTGAGGTCGGTTGCTGCCGCTGCTGGCGATCTCGGCTTGAGAATGACGGCAACTGGGTGGAATCCAGCCTGACTGCTTCTAGCGAGCCAAGTTAGCTAAGCGGACGATCGATCAGCCGCTGCGCTTTATCGCTGCGCACCCCATCTCAGTCATTCCAGGATTAAAACGAAGCACTCAAATCGGCCGTTCGTCCATTCCGCTATTCGGCCGCTTGCCATTCCCAGGCAACGAGTATGAAGATATGACAATAAATCTGCTGGTTGCCGCGCACGACTGTCACCTCCTCTGCGCCTGATCGCGCACTTGCCACGAGCAGGCGGCATCATCGCTACCGTGTGGCAAAATCGGAGCCCGACTCCAAGTTCGGGCCCAAAAAGCGGCTATGCACGTCTCTTAGCGATTGACGTCGACGACCGTCCGCCCCCGTATCTTGCCGGAAAAGATGCTGCGCGCGACATCGGGCGCTTCTTCCAGGCCCACGGTCGTCACCATGGCGTCCAGCTTGCCAAGGTCGAGATCGCGCGCCAGCCGCGTCCATGCCTCGATCCGTTTCGCCTTGGGGGCGTTGACCGAGTCAATGCCGGCCAGTGTTACGCCGCGCAGGATGAAGGGCAAAACCGAGCCCGGCAGGTCCACGCCCTGCGCCAGCCCGCAACTGGCGACGAGGCCGCCATAGCGGATTTGCGCCAGCACATTGGCCAGCGTATGGCTGCCGACACTGTCGATCGCGCCGGCCCAACGCTCTTTCGCGATCGGGGCACCTTTTTCCGAAAGCGTGGCGCGATCGATGATCTCCGTCGCGCCCAACGCGGTCAGATATTCGGTCTCTTCCTGCCGGCCGGTGGACGCGATGACGCGGTAGCCAAGCTTCGCCAGCAAGGCGATCGCGACTGATCCAACCCCGCCATTAGCGCCCGTCACCAGCACGTCGCCCTTGTCTGGCGTCACGCCGCCATGTTCGAGCGCAACAACCGACAGCATCGCGGTATAGCCCGCCGTTCCGATGGCGGCTGCATGACGCGTATCGATACCAGCAGGCAGCTTGATGAGCCAGTCGGCCGGAACCCGTGCCTTCTGCGAAAAGCCGCCATCATGGGTCTGGCTGAGGCCCCAGCCATTCAGCACCACCTTGTCGCCGGCGACGAGCTCGGCACTGTCCGACGCCTCGACCGTGCCCGCCAGATCGATGCCGGGGATCAGCGGGAAACGCTGAATGACCGGCGATGCGTTGGTGATCGCCAGGCCGTCCTTGTAGTTGATAGTCGAGTAATCGACTCTGACGGTGACGTCTCCGACATCGAGGTCGCTGTCATCCAGCATCACGAGTTCGGTCGTGACGCCGGCATCGGTTTGGCTGGCACGGATGGCGCGAAACGACATGGCAATCTCCTGATAATTGGGAAGTGAGGATACGAGCGATAACACGTTCGCTCATTTCCGCCTCTTGCATATGATGTGCATTTAACTTACTTCAATGATTGAACTTAGTCGAGAGCCAGAATTATGAAGCTCAAATCCTTTGCGGGAACGCGCTGTTCGATCGCGGGAGCGCTCGAGCTAATCGGCGACAGATGGACGTTGCTGCTGATCCGCGACCTTTCGCTGGGGTTCGGGCGCTACGACGATCTGCGGGCCAATACGGGCATTCCTGCCGCGACCCTCGCCGCGCGTCTGAAACATCTCGTCGAGCATGGCATCGTCGAGCGCGTGCGCTATCAGGAGCGCCCGCCGCGCGACGAATATCGGCTGACGCCGAAGGGGCGCGACCTGTGGAAGGTCAGCACCGCCCTGCGCGAATGGGGCGATCGCTGGGATGCGACCGGCTTCGGCGCGCCGTCCATCGAAATGGTTGACCGGGAGACCGGACGCCCTTTGGCTCTCGCACTCGTCGATACTGAGACGGGCGTTGCCGTTCCTCGCGATCGCGCTCAACTCCGCCCCGGCCCGGGGGCTGACGCCAGCACATTTCGACCTCTCGATCAACACACAGGAGCAGACAGGTGACGCCACCGATCGAATTCTTCTACGACTTCCGCAGTTCTTACAGTTATCTTGCCTTCTCTCAGCTACGCGAGATGCACGTCGACCTCGTGCTGCGACCGATGAAGCTTCCCGAGCTCATGGAGAAGGTCGATAATGTGCCGACGACGCTTACCTGTGCAGCCAAGGGTCGATATGCGAACGTCGATCTGGCGCGCTGGGGTCATCGATACGGGATAACATTCAATCCGTCGGACATGCACGCAAACGATGGCGAAGCCTTGTCGCGAGCGGTTCTGGCGGCGAAATCAGCCGCCGATGCGGCCATGATCACGCTGGCGCTATATCGGGCGATCTGGAGTGAAGGCAAGACGCTTGCGACCCAGGATGACATCCTCGCCGTGATTGCGGCCGCCGGGGTCGACCCTGCTCCCATCGCCGCTCGGATTGATGCGCCGGAGATCTCCGCCCAACTCGACGCCAATACAGCCGAGGCCGCCGAGCGCGGTGTGTTCGGTTCACCCACAATCTTCGTCGGAGACGCAATGTTCTTCGGTAACGACCGTCTCGAATTCGTGCGCGAGGAACTCGTGCGCCTAAAGGAAACAGCATGACCAATCTCATAACTAAGCCACTCGCCCTTGTGACCGGAGTTGGTCCAGGCACCGGCGCTGCCATCGCACGTCGCTTTGCCGAAGCCGGCTATCGCGTGGCGATGCTGGCGCGCAATGCCGACCGACTGGCCGCGCTGGAAAAGAAAATACCGGATTCAATCGCAGTGCCGTGTGACGTGAGTGACCCCGCCGCGCTGGCGCAGGTGATTGCCGAGGTCGGCAATCCCAAGGTCGTCGTCCACAATGCCGTCGGCGGCACGTTCGGCACCTTTACCCAGGTCGAAGCGGAAACGCTCCAACGTAACTTCGAGATTAATACGATGGCGCTATTCCATCTCGCGCGGCTGACGACGCCAGCGATGATCGAGGCAGGAGAAGGCGCGCTGATCGTCACCGGCAACACCTCGGCACAGCGCGGTCTCGCCGCATTCGCCGGCTTTGCGCCCACAAAGGCAGCGCAGCGCATCCTTGCGGAATCGCTCGCACGCGATCTCGGGCCGAAGGGGATCCATGTCGCCTATCTCATCATCGACGCAGCGATCGACGTGCCGTGGCAACGCGAGCTTCAGCCAACCAAGCCGGACGATTTCTTCATCTCGCCTACCTCAATCGCGGCCGAAGTCCATCATCTTGCGCACCAACCGCGTGATGCCTGGTCGTTCCTCGCCGAGGTCCGCCCGTTCCACGAACCATGGTGAGCACGATGGCCGACAAGAACGAGGACGCTGTCCGACGGCCTTGAGCAGCTGCGCACGATGCTTGCGGGCGACTTGAAGGTGCCGATGGGTGAGAAACTCGGCTTCACCTTGGTGGAGGTAGAGCGCGGCCATGTGGTGTCGAGGGAAGGCTCGCAAGCAACTGCGCCATGATCGACCCAGTGAAAATTGATGGCTGGAAAAATATTAGGTTTGTAAAATCATTTTACAAACCCGTTGAACATTTGTGCGTTCTGTTCCCCTGCATTCAGCGACGTTTAACGCCACAGCATCATTGTCAAGGATGTTCATGCCGCGCGCACTTTCGGCGTTGGGACGAGCGGGTCGGGCAGCTTTCTTTCGTCGATCCAGGCCCGCGTCTCAGACAACAGTTCGTCGGACAGCGCCGGGTCATCCATCGATCGGGCGAGGATGAGCGCGCCGACCATCGCCGACCAACTGCCGA